>JABXKB010000232.1 GCA_013375485.1 Promethearchaeota archaeon
AGGAACATACGTTTTAATATTACCATGTATTTGACACATAGCAGAGAAGTGCATATCTTCTCCATTTGCCCACATAGGCTTTTCCATCCACATATATTTAATGTAGTTAGAAGGGAAGAACCAAGCATGGCCCACCAGATCAACTTCAACCGTATTCTGATTGCCAGAAACCCATCCGTATCGCGTATTTGGCTGATAAGACGTTTCTTGATTCAGGCAGACTCCAACGCCGCCGTAGATTCCATTGCGGTCATTATAAGAGTCTAGACAGTTCTCAAACCATCTAGGACCGGGAATCGTATCGTCATCGAAAATAGCAGTAAACTCTGTATCTACTAAACAAGCAGCAGCAAATCTTCCACAATACTTCCAGTTGTAATTAGATTCAATTACTCTTATTCCTGCATGTTGAGCATAAAGATTGAATACTGTCCAGTCAAAATTGTCTTGGTCTGGATGATAATTCTTCCATACCCAAATTTCTGTCGGAGGAATTGTTTGATTTATTAAAGACTTTATTTGTTTTTGTATATTTTGTGGTCGTCTATAACAATTTAAAATAACAGTAATAGAACTTGAACCAATCATACAGTTGCCCCTTCTATTCTATTCCAATCCTGATCTTCCCTTACCTCAAGATTGTATTCCCAAGCCTTTTGTAGAACACAGGAATTTACCCCATTTTCTTCCAGCAGTTTTATCATTCCATTCATGTCCTTGCTAAAACACTTGCCTCCAAATCCTAAATTTCCATCTGGTCCGGGGACATGCCAATGAAGTAAAGGATCTCCAATTCTTGAGCCAAGTCTTTGATCTGCTTTTATGGCAGAATTTATAAATTCTGAGTAGTTTATTCCAAGATTCTCTGCTAGTTCAAAAATCATATTTGCAAATGTGACTTTTAAAGAATAAAAACTATTTGTCATATACTTTATTAACTCTGCTTCTTCTGGACTTACGATTTCATAATCTGATAAAGGCCAAAGCGTATTATTTAAACGTACCACCTTTTGTGATACATTTCTACTACTAACTCCATATAGATTAACATCTGAGTTTTTAACATCTTCGTATGCAGTTCTTTCTGTAAGAAATTCTGGATTGGTAACTAGGTCAACATTATTAAATTTTTGTTGTAAGGCAGAGGTTGTTCCTACAACCATAGTAGATTTAATAAGAACAATTACTTTTTTATTATGAGATCCAGACCAAAAATCAATTAGATTAAGACAATTTTCTACTATCGAAGTATTACAAGAACCGTCTTTGTTCATAGGTGTAGGAACACAAAGGTAAATAAAATCAGAATCTCTTACGACTCTTTCATAACCTATGTTCATGTCATCTGAATCAGAAATATCATAACAAGATAAATTTATATTTTCTGGTTTTGGAAAAATACTATTGATATATTTTTCTAAAGAGCTTCCAACAAATCCTCTTCCGATTATTCCTATTTGCATACCAACTCCCAAAATTGTTTAGGTGAATCTTTACATCTTTTTTTAACTTCTTCTATTCCATATTGATTTATGTCATGAACAGCACCTATATTATTTGAACAATTTAACTTAATACCACAGAATGCTGCTTCTGCTATTGTCCTACAAAACGGTTCAAAACCTACAGGATGATAAAAGAGTTCTGTATATTTATTAAATAGTTCTGGCATTTCTAAATGAGATTTCTTGCCTATAAATTCTACATTCTTAAATGAATAAATTATTTCTTCAAATGAATGATGAGAAGTCCATCCTGCTACAACAAATTGTTTTGATGGATTATTTATTATTTCCGAAAATAGATTTTGAGCGCCTTTTAGACTATGAATAAATCCTGCATATAGAGTTTTATCTTCACGTTCTAAATTATAATTATGAAATTTAGAATCGTCAATGGGAGAAGGCACAATATCTACATTGTCAAAACTAATTGGATAATTATATTTTTTAACATATTGCTCATAATGATATTTTGATAGAAATATTCTTTTTTTTGCAGAGCCATGTAAAACAATTCTTCTTTCTGGATTTAAATAATCTCCAGAATCATGTTCAAATTTTACATGGTTTTTATGAGAGGTTACAAAATCCCATATAACTTGCGAATCAGGTCTAGATAATAAATTACGCATGTATCCAGTTACTATCATATCATATTCTTTATTCTTAATAATATTAAGTTCAGAATTATGAATAAAATGATCTATGTTATGACCTAAAAATTTTCCAAAATTAATTATAAAATCATCTGTTCTTTGCGCACCTCCTGAATTTTCATTAACTGAAAAATCAGACATCCATAATATATTCATTTATTATTTTCCTAAAACTCGCGTGCCTTTTAATCGTTTAGACTATGTTCCTGTAACACCAACTATTGAATAACTTATAGTACATCCTGTTGTACCTGCATTTGTAATTGATAAATTTCTATTGCTCGCATCAACAGTAACTCCAGAAATTACATCCCAATATTGGTAAACTCCATACGCCTTAACTACAACATTTCCAGTTCCACCGTTAAATATTTCTGTAAGACCATTCCCAGTAGCTTTAACTAATACGTCTGTACCAGTTTGAGTTGCTTCGTTATAAATACCGATTGCTTTTATCTTTTGAAAATTAACAGTTGGATTTAAATCAAATAAAGGCTTAGATAAAGCCTGCATATTTAAATGAACCGAGCCTCCAACGCCTAAAGCTACCTGATCGTAAACTCCATAATCCGCCTGACCGCTGCCAATTCCAGAATACAGAATCTTAGTTGTATTTATAAAACTGCTTTCACTAGCATTAGTGTCTCGTATCTGATAACCTATTTTTGAGGTTAATGTTGAAGTTGTATTTGCCATTATCTTTTACCCTTAAATTTTACTTTTTTTATTCTGTAAGGTTCCCAATAAATTCCAGTATTCTTAGATTTTTTTGGTAAACCCATATATAGATATGAAAACCCAGCATTTTTATTTAATGCACCATTTACTTTCAATCCATTTTGATCTTTTCCAACTATTTTAAATACACCAGTGTCTCCCATGCAGATTTTTTCACCTATTTTTGTATCTTCTGAATCTTTAGTGCATATAAAATAGGGACCAGTACCTTGTATAACCTTAATATATGATCCTAATTCAATATTTCTCCAATCTGTTATTTCATTTTTGATAGGAATATTTTTTGAAATAAAATCATTTAAGCAATATTTACATTTTTTGCTTCTCGCTGCATTGACAGAGTTGCATTTTTTGCACAGTTTTTGACCACGTTTTAATTTAACTTTCAATTTATTTATCCCCATTCTTTAATTTTGTTACAAATATTCTCTAATTGATCCCATTTACCAGCTTCCATATAGTCTACAGTCCCTATTTCAAAAAAGATAGGTTTTGGAAATCTGTAAAATTTCTCTATATTAAAAAAATAATCAAAATATTTTTTATAAAAGTCGCGTGCCACTTCTGGCATCTGACTATTGTAAACAGTTATACTATTATAGTTTAGTAGAGTAAGGCATAAAGGGGAGACATATATCAGTCTCTCAGGCAAATCCAAAGAGTCTTGAAAAGCCAAGGATAGAGGACATTGACCCTTTTTTGGTTTTCCCAAGCGAATATGCTTTTTTGTTACTCTAATCATCATCTGTGGATTCTAAGACTGCTAGTTGGTTTACGTCATCAATTTCTATAATTTCATATTCATGACCATATAGTTCAACTACATCACCAATTTCCCAAGAATCTCTTATTTCAGCAATAACAACACTCATAAAGCCATTCTCCCTTTAGAAGATTTACAGATAATATTTAAACGCAACAAAAATGGTTCAATAACGGATTCGATAGTTTCTCTATCAATATTTAATGCGGACTCCAATGTTGATATTCCAACTGGTTTGCCCACCTTTTTCAAAAGTCTCACATATCGTCTATCATTTTCGGTAGAACCATCCATTCCTATACCTCTCATCTCCAGAGAGGCTTTCAGATCGTCTGCTGTGACGCTTGAAAGGCATTTAGCGATACTGTAGTCACGCACCCATTCTAGGAGCGCATTAGCGATTCTGGGCGTTCCACGACTTGCTTTTGCTAATCTTATTATTGCTTCATCTGTCATAGATATGGGAAGGTTATTACAATTATACTTAATTATTTTAGCTATTGAAATTATATCATACAATTCCAGGCTAAATTTTAATTTAAATCTGTCTCTAAAGGGTTGAGGTAATTTCCCTACCTCTGTAGTCGCACCTATAACTGTAAACTTAGGGAGATCAATGGATAAAATCTCTTTTTCTCCCTTTTCATTTTCAGAAGGTAAATCAATTCTAAAATCTTCTAATACGGTATATAAAGACTCTGTTGTTTTTTTACTTAGTCTATGAATTTCATCAATGAATAATACTTCGTTTTCTTTCATGTTTGTTATGGTAGGAAGAATATCTTTGAAAGATTTAATATTGCCTCCTAGAACCTGCTTAATCTTTACGCCAAGCTCATTACCAATAGCGATACTAAAAGTTGTTTTTCCAAGACCGGGAGGAGCATCAATCAAAGTATGTCCCATAGCATCTTTTCTGGCCTTTGCGGATTTGATCGCTATCAGTAGAGCTTCTTTTACTTTTTCCTGCCCAATAATATCGTCAAAATATTTTGGTCTTTGTGTCATTATTTCCCTTGTTCTGTAAAGACAGCATTATTATTTCTTTTACGCTTTTTCCAGCAGTATCTATGGATTTAACCATAGATTTACAATCGCTTTTAGTCCATCCTAAACCAATCAAACTTTTTATAGCTCGTTCTACATTTTTATTTCTTGCAGTTTGTTTTTGTTCAACCAACGGTTCTATCGTTAGTTTTTCCCAGCAAGAATTACATTTATGTTTGAACTTTTCTGTCGGTATTTCTTGTAATTGAAATGTTAAAAAACAATTAGGACATTTATAATTTACAATTACAGAATGTATTTCTGCTTTAAAACTCATTATCTTCTTCTGGCTCAGGATCAACTTCCACTTCTGGCTCAGGATCAACTTCCACTTCTGGCTCTGGCTCAGGCTCAGGCTCAGGCTCAGGAGCAACGTCAAAAACGCCTACGAGGTCAAAATATTTACCAGAAAATACTACGTCCGAACATTCTTTAGCATTAGCAACGTATGACTCTTTATCATATTTTCCATAAACAACATCGACTCTAATTTCTTTTCCAACGGATACAGGAATATTCCAGCTTTTATCAGTATCTTCATTTATCAAATCATACTTAAAATATTGCTGTGCAACCAAAACAACATTTACATTTTTTTCACGACTGTCTTTTTTAACTGTCAATTTATACATTAGGTATCTCCTTTATTATTAAAATAATTATTTTCACATAAATCTAAATACACCTCGTTTACTTTATTGGAATCAATAAAAATATCGCAATCATGTATTTCAAATCCTTTTTCTGACACTCTGTATGAACCATTTATCATTGCTGTGCTAAATTTAAAATGAATAGCCAAAGCACATGCCACAACGGGACTAGAAGCGAGCGTTAAAAATCTTGCAGATTCTATATTGTTTTTTGAAAATGCAATGTCTGAAAAAGCCATTTGCCAGTCTGTAACATAATATTTTTTTAACATTATTCACCTGCCTCAGAAACAATTTTACGCAATATTTTTTTTGTGTTCTTTACGCTCGATGAAACTATATTGGGAGGTACATTTAATTTATTTGCAACAATTCTAATTTTGTTAGCTTTATTCAAATGTTTAATCCAAGACATAAATATTTCTCTATCTGTTTTATCAGAAATATTTTCTTCAACTAAAGTTATAACGTCTGCTAGACAACCGTTAATCTCTCCTTTAGATTCTTTACAAATCCTATTTTCATTGAACGCTAAAGATGTATAATCAATTCTTTTCGTCTGCATAATTTCCATAAGAATTTTTATCCTTCTTGGTTTAAGTCCTGTTTCTTTAGATATTTTTTCTATATTATTAGACTCAACTCTTTTTATTTTATTTATATGTCCAACAGCATGTTTTGTAATATCGTATTTAGTCTTTACATTATATTTGGAATCTTTAATCATGTCAATCAAATAATTGGTAACGTATCTAGTTGTTACTGTGGTTATGTTAGACTTGTTAATATCCCAATTATCAACAGCTTTTATCAAAGCTAAATTACCTTGTTGAATAAAATCCTCTAAGTCAATATGCTTGTTATTGTAATGAAATTTATTTGCTATTTTATATACTAATGGCAAGCATGAATTTATAATTTCATTTCTTGAGCCAGAGTCCCCATTTATCATATCCTCATATAATTTTACTTGATCTTCTTTCTCAATCGCTATGTATATTTCTGATATTTGTTTATTATAAATCATTTTATCTCCTAATTAATATAGTCAAGTCAAATATAAGTTATTGCCAAGTTTTAATATGCTCAACAAAGGTTCCTATTAGCATTATAGTAATAAATGGAATTACAAATAAAACTGTAAAAACCAATAGACCGATACCGCTATTGCAGTCTTTACAAACGTATCCTCTGAAAGTATACCCACTGCCTCCCAGTCTGTAGAGTAGTAAGTATTCTTTCTTGGTAGCTTTGGAGGTTCATACGGATTCATTTTTTATTCCAATTAAATTTATGTTTAATAAGGTAGATCAATGCTCTGAACAGTACAGGTACTTTATCTTTTATATGTTTTTCTTTTTGACAATCTTTACAAATCTTATGGTTCATTTTTCTGCCTTTGATAAAATGACTTTTCCTATATCGTCTGCTTCAACTCTAAACTTTTCAAATTCATGAAAATTAGTATTTGTAATTGCCATTTGAAATTCTGTCTGATATGACCTAGTATGCTTATTGTTGGCAATATCAGAATTAGACATAACATGGTAGCCGATAGAATCTTTCCATACACTCACTAGAACAAAAACATCTGGATCATCTAAAAAGATGTGCATAAAATTCATAGTAAAAGGTAGGTTTGAATTAATAGGTACTGCCCTTTTCCACTTTGAAGATTCGTTGAGTGCAGGAGAATTTGCTCTTGACGCTTTAACTTCTATTTTTATTTTATTAAATGTTAAATCGTAATGATCTGCACTTGCATCTTTAAATCTAGAATCAAGATTTTTTAAATGGTTGTGCGCCCATTTTTCTCCAAATCTTTTATTACCCATATCATATAATAATTTGTTAGGATGAATATTATTTAATATTTTACTAGATAAATCGTTAATTTCTTCATAAAATTCAGACTCAGAAATAAAAGCCATATATGACATTTTTTGCATATATTCTATAAAAACATTAGGTTTCATTCGTCAACTCGTATAATATTTAAAATAGTTATCGCCATAGACTTTAGTGCCGCCTGATCTGATGTTGCTGGACATCTGACTATCTGTTTTCTACAGACATGTTCGATCTGTGCCAACTTTAAAGTTTTTTCTAGTAATACATCATCTTTACTTTTCATTTGTCAATCCTCTATTTCATAAACAACTACACTTTGAACTTCTGACAATCTTATAAAATGTATTATTGATTTATTCTCTGGAAGTTTTAATACACCACCCATTTCCTGAAAAGAACCATATATCAAATCA
>JABXKB010000233.1 GCA_013375485.1 Promethearchaeota archaeon
CATGTTCTCCTTTATATTCCATGAGTGCTCGCGCTCCTGAAGACACGAAGATTGCCACTTTCTTTTTCTTGAGCTCACCGCTAAACTTCTTTAAAAATGCTTTAGCTTTACTCGTCCACATATCAATTTTCATTCCACTCCCAATTATAACAAGTTCAAATTTTGAGATATCTTTGACCTTCTCTTCTTTGAGATTTACAACTTTTACCTCAAATCCTTCACTTTGAAGAACTTTAGCAATTTCCTCTACGGTACTAGTTGTTGCTCCATAACGAGTCCCATATGCGATTAATATATTCATTATTATATTTTCCTCCAATTATTCTTTTTTTCTAGCTATCCCTTGTAATAACATGTCAATCGAGTGTTGAAGATATCCTTTAGTAGTGATTTCATATGTTTCTAAGAGTAATTGATTTACAGGTGATAAAAGTACCATATCTTCAATAGTAGAGCCTAAGAACATAACTGTCTGTATGGGATCCAAATCTTTTCTGAGTGTACCGTCCTTAATACCTAAACTGATAGCTTCAGTTAATATACCAAGTAAATCTTTTTTTAGTTCTATATATTCTTCTGCATTTTCAATTTTTGTCTCGTTATCCTCGTTGCTTTCAAGCAATTTCATAAAGCGAGGGGATCTAGTTGAAAGGTTAAGTTGATAATAATCTGAATAAACTTGAATGTAATGATAGTAGGCTAGAATTATGCTTTTTATTTTTCCTAATCCAGTCTTCTCGTTTTTAACAGCATCTTTAAAAGTATCCAAAAGGATTACCTCACCTTTTATCACTACAGCAAAATATAAAGATGCTTTATTTTTAAAATACAGATAAAGTGTTGTTTTAGAAAGTTCTAAATCTGCAGCAATATCATCCATGGAAACTTCATCGTATCCATTTTTAAAGAATCTATTAGCAGCAGCTTCAAGTATATCATTACGACGCTTTAATTTTTCACGTTCTCTTCTGGTTAATTTTGAAATCTTAATTCACCACTTCTAGTTGTGTTATTACAAGTTTTTCTTTTTTACCAATAGTAGAGTACTTACTACGTAGATTTATGAAGCTGGAAGGACATTTCTTTTGGTTGATCATGTCTTTTACTCGTGCATAAGGATGTGGATATCTTCCTTTTTCTTTAGTATAGGATTTCATATAGAACTTCGAGTATATTTGAATTGACTCAGTAGGACAAAAATTCAAGCAGGTATAACAATAATAACAATCGATGTGGTTTTGCCATATAGGCTTGTCATTTACCATACTTATTTTCCGAGAGAGACATACTTTCTCACAAATTCCACATCCTACACATTTTGAATCAGTATAAAAATACTTTTTAACTTTTGGAGCTATGTAGTGAACTGTAAATGCCACTAACCTTTCTAAAACGTAGTTGAGTGAATTAAACCGTGAAAATGTATCTCCGCTTATATCGTCATGATATTCTTCTTGATTGGTAATTCTGTTTTGAATAGTATTGAGTTTCTCCTGTACATTCATTTCTATGACTTTTAGTTCCTTAGCTGTTGGAACAAAAAAAGATATCAACTTTGGATCGTTCATCCCCATATCAATGATAAAGCTTGCATCTAACTGCCTTCCTTGTTTATTAAGAATTTTGTTAATGGCTGAAAAGCCATGAAAAACACTTCCCCCACGAGTCACTATAGCAAAAATATACTTGGAAGAGCTCAGATTAAGAAGTTTCAAAATCTTTTTTACTGGAATTGGGATTGTTAGTCCATGACAAGGAAAGACAAACCCAATGGTTTCTGTGACATTTTTTATGCTATTATTTATCTTATCTGATGTTTCATTTAAAATTGCGGCAATTGGTATAAGATTTGAATCTGAAATATGATTCTTTAACGTTTTTGCAATATAAAGAGAGTTTCCTGTTCCAGAAAAATAATAGATATCGGTAGTCATTGATATAACCTTTTGTTTTAATGATTTTAATTAATATTTACTTATAGTAATATACTTACTCATGGTAATATAAATACTATAAGTAAGTTTTTATTTATAAATCTTTTGTATGTAAAAATAGATATTTAAGGCCTAAATCTCTTCATTTTCAAAAATATTACAAAACTTAAGGTTACTCCTATTAAAAATTGGACTAGATAATTTTTATAATCAAATTTAATTATTTAAAGTATATGCCTGCTTTAGCTCATATTGGAATAGGATTAGCAACCAAGCGATTTGCTCCTCAAATACCACTCTGGGCTTTATTATTAAGCGCCATGTTCATCGATATCTTGTCTTTTTTGTTTTTATTTGCAATTTGGATTTCGCATGGGCTCTTTATGTCAGTTATTTGGTCAATTATTGCTATGTTAATAACAGCACTCATCAAAATGCGTCTAAATTCAAAGAAAGAACAAGATAAAAAAACTAAATCACCAAGTTGGAGTATAGAAAACTTACATATTACATTGATTATAGGACTTCTAGTTTTTAGCCACTGGGTTTTAGACTTCATTGGATGGCCAATGAGTGTCATAGATCCCAGTGCTACTGGAGTACCCCTTCTCTTTGATGACGCCGTAAACATAGGACTTGGAGTGTATAGTACTTGGTTTGGAGCTTTATTAATGGATATTGGGGTGTTCGTCGTAGGACTCGGGATTTACATTCATTACGTAAAAAAGGTTAAAAAGATAAACTAAGTTGATAAAACTTGATAGTAGTAGTTTAGAAAAAATTGCTGACAAAACTCTATTCAAAATAGCATAATAATCCTCCAAATTGGTCTACAATAGCACCCGCTTCGGATTCTTGTTTGACAATTTTAGTTTTTATCTCAAGATTTTTTGCGATCTGTATAATTCGATGTGTTTTATTTCTATTTTTTGGTTTTTTTTGAAATTCTTCAGTCAGAATAATATAATTTGGTTTAGGTAGATTAGGATTTTGTTTTATAAGTCTTAGTTCATAATCGATTTCTCTCCAAGTATAAAGAATCTTTGAGAACTTTTTATTTTTGTTAATAATTTCTTTCAGTTTTTCTAATATCAACAACCCCTCTTGATTTGAGGTTTCATCAACAATTTCTTTAAAATATTTTTGTGTTTTTAAGTAATACACATCCTTTTGAGTTTTCGCCTGATTACCCATGATCTTAGAAAACACAACCTGTTTATCTCCTTTTTTTAATAGCCATGAATGATGTTTATTAACGTGATTAAGAAACTCATCTGAATATTCTTCTTTTGGTGGGGAGAGCAGTATTACACTTCTAATACCTTCTTTAATTATAGCTCTTAATGTATTAATGATTTCCTCATGAAAATGATACAGGTGCTTTTTATTTTGACTTTTTCTCTTCCTTCCACGTTTTAACCTGCTGTGGAACCTAATAGATTCACTATATATCTTCCAGAATACAGCATCATCATCATGTAGACCAATAAGTATGGCTATTTGATGCCCACGTTTTACACGGTTTTTTCTTTTTTTAGCCATTATAATATAGAAAATTCAAACAGATAAAAAGAAATGTAAAGATTTTCCAATTAATGACGGAAGAGATTATGATCCTAAGAAATTTTTCAATAATAGGGTTCCATGAGGTTTAATTTTGATGGATTCGGGATGGAATTAAATAAAAACTTTTAATCATTGAATAAATTCACATATTTAATATGATTAATAATAAAAATAAGGAGGATCTAAAATGCCAAAAGCGAATGTAAATAATATAGAGATTGAATATGAGACAATCGGGGAACCGATTTCAAAACCATTATTATTGATAGCGGGACTGGGAAGCCAATTGCTTGCTTGGTCGGATGATTTATGTGAGGATCTTGCAGATCATGGCTTTTTCGTCATCAGATTCGACAACCGAGATGTAGGCTTGTCAAAGAAATTTGAGGATGCAGGTATGCCGAACTTTGTGGAGATTAACGCCGCATTTGCTCGTGGAGAGACCCCCGAAGTATCATACACTTTAAATGACATGGCCAATGATGCTGTTGGTGTCTTGGATGCTCTGAATATAGATAAAGCACACGTCTGTGGTGCTTCCATGGGTGGAATGATCGCACAGATTCTAGCATATAAACACCCATCTCGGGTGCTATCTCTCACGGTAATTATGAGCACGACTGGGAATCCCGATCTACCACAAGCGAAGCCAGAAATCATGGCGCAATTTTTTGCACCCGTTCCTTCAGAGCGCAAGGCATACATTGAAGAAATGGTCAAGCGCGATAGTCTTATTCACGGCACTTTTGCTTATGACGAGGATCAATCAAGAGAGTATAGAGCAAAGGAATACAATCGCAGTTATTATCCTGAAGGGATAGCACGCCAATTAGCAGCAATGGCGGTGCCTGGTAATATTAAACCCAAAATTTCTGCAATACAAGCACCTACGCTTGTTATTCATGGAAGGGAGGATCCATTTAATCCTGTTGAAGCGGGCAAGGAAATCGCAACAGCGATATCTGGAGCAGAATTATTGATTCTAGATGGAATGGGGCATAGTTTTCCTCGTGAAGTCATACCACGTATCGTAAACGCATTAGTTGCGAATAGCAACAAGAATGGCAATTAGAAATTTAAGGTACAATAAATAAATTGGAATTTCCGGAAAGGCATTAAATAAATATTTATATTATTACTTTAGATTTTTCTCGATAAATTTATCTAATACTTCTTCTATTGTTGGACTCTTTATAGCTTCAATATCATAACTGACTCTTACAATTGGTTTATTAGACTTTATCAATTTTTCAAGATCTATTGGACTACCATCAATAATAACTTCCGCTTCCGCTTTATTTAATGTATCTTCCATATCCTTAATTTGTTGGTCATTATAACCCATTGCTGGAACAATTTCAGTAATTTGAGGAAATTCTTCAAATAAATTCTTCATTGAACCTGTAAGATAAGGTCGGGGATTAACTATTATTGCTCCATTGTTTTTTGCAGCAACGTATCCTGCTCCGTAAGCCATATTTCCATGGGTTAAGGTTGGGCCATCTTCTACTACTATTACTTTTTTGTTTTTGATTTTATGAGTATTATCAACAGTAACTACTGAGTTTGTGTAAATTTTGATTGCATTTGGATTGAGTTCATTTAAATTATCCTCAACTATTTTAACATCTTCAGGTTTTGCACTATTCATTTTATTGATAACAAAAGCATCAGCATATTTAGCGTTGACTTCTCCTGGGTGATATTTAACTTCATGACCGGGTCTTAATGGATCGACGACAACAAAGAGTAAATCAGTGATATAGAATGAAATTTCATTATTTCCACCGTCAAAAATAATTACATCAGCTTCCTTTTCTGCTTCTCTAATTATTTTCTCATAATCAACACCTGAATAGATAACAAGCCCTTGCTCAATATAAGGCTCATATTCTTCACGTTCCTCAATTGTACAATCGTATTTATCTAGATCCTCGTATTTTTCGAATCGCATGACATTTTGTTTAACTAAATCACCGTAGGGCATTGGTTCACGTATAGCTACCACCTTAAATCCCTTACTATTCAAATATCTATAAGTAGCGCGAGATACTTGGCTTTTACCACAACCTGTTCTTACCGCACAGATAGCAACTACTGGTTTATTTGATTTAAGTTGAGAGAATTTCCCAGAGATCAATCGATAATTAGCTCCAGCACTAAGAACTCTTGATGCTTTATGCATAACTTCTTCATGCGATACATCAGAATAAGCGAATACAACCTCATCTACTTCATATTTCTTTATATATTCTTCTAAAAGTTCTTCGGAAACCATTGGTATTCCATTTGGATATAGTGTCCCTGCTAGCTCTGAGGGAAATTTCCTTTCGGTTTCTTCCGTGGTACCAACGTTTTGTTCTCCTGCAATAGTGAATGCTACAACTTCATATTCTTCATTATCTTTAAAAACTGTATTATAAACGTGAAAATCGTAACCTAATGCTCCAATGATAATAACTTTTTTTTTCATATTGAATACCATAATATTATAAACCTTAATTGATCATCATAATTAATTTGGGGCAAATTATTAAGATTATTAATTCTATGAAGGGAATGATAACCCACCGCTAAATTTAAGCATGAAAAATTAAAAGAAAAAATAGGTTTAATATTTTTAAACTGTATATTTTAAGCATAGTTTTTTCATAATTTAATTATTGAATTTGCCCTAAAAATGATAGCAAGAATCTGGCATGGTTGGACTTCATTTAAAAATGCTGATACTTATGAAAACTTACTGAGAAATGAAATATTTCCATCCATTGAAAATAAAAATATAAAAGGGTATAGAAAAATAAGCCTTTTAAAACAACCCTTGGAAAAAGAAGTCGAATTTATTACAATAATGATATTTGATAATTTGAATGCTTTAAAACATTTCAAATATTAATTTTTTTTTCTATTAATAAAATCTAATACAGGTTATTTTCATTTAAGTAAAAAAACCTAAATTAAAATTATAAAAATTCAATTATTAGTGATTACAGTTTCGATAATTTTTCCATCTCGCATTTTTAACATTCTTTCAGCAAGTGCACCAACCATAGGATCGTGAGTGACCATTAAGATAGTTTGATTAAGCTCTAAATTAAGCTCTCGTAGTAATTTCATTATTTCCATACCCATTTTAGTATCAAGTTCACCTGTTGGCTCATCAGCTATTAGTATGGAAGGTTCATTGCACAATGCTCGTGCAATTGCGACTCTTTGCTGCTCCCCACCTGAAAGCTCTGAAGGAAGATGATCCTTTTTATCACTTATACCTACAAGATCGAAAAATTTATTAACATTTTTTTCTATTTCCTGTTTAGTTCTACCTGCAAATACCATTGGGAGTTCTGCATTCTCATAAGCTGAAAGAACCGGTACTAAATTATAGAACTGAAAAATAAATCCTATTTCTTTAAGTCTTAAATCCGTACGCTGATTATCATCCATATGAGCCACATTTGTTCCATTTATATACACAGCACCACTCGTAGGATTATCAAGAGCACCAATCATGTTTAGAAGTGTAGTTTTACCAGAACCAGAGGGACCCATGACAGATACAAATTCACCTTTTTTAATATTAATACTTACTCCATTTAAGGCCTTTATTTCAATACCTTCTGTAATGTTATATATTTTAGTTAAATCAAATGTTTGGATCATTGCCCTAGGGTCTAATTCATAATCTTTTGTTTCTTGAATTACTGGAACCATTTCTTTCCTCTTTTTTGTTTTTCTCATATTTTAAACCTCCGTTTTATTAATTGTAGATATCTTCAATTAATTTTCCACCGATTTTTTCTCCTGTAAATTCACCATCAGTAAGAGTGATAACCCTATCTGCTACTTCTGCTATCCTTATATTATGTGTGACCATTAAGATTGACTCACCAGCGTTCTTTAAATCAAGAAAGATTTTCATAATATTTGTAGTTGTTTCCGTATCTAGCTCACCTGTAGGTTCATCCGCAAGAATAATAAGAGGTTCGTTAATCAGAGCCCTAGCAATCGTGACTCTTTGTTGTTCTCCACCAGACATTTGTGTAGGTATATTCTCCATTCGTTCCTCAAGAGCAATTCGTTTTAAAAGATTTTTAACTTTTTCTTCTCTCAATTT
>JABXKB010000451.1 GCA_013375485.1 Promethearchaeota archaeon
TATTCTTCAGAAAACTAAATCTTATATCTATGATTAAAATTATAAACTTTCTAATTTTTATACATTTAAAAACTATTTTTTAATACAATATGCCAAGAGAAAGTTTTAAAGAATTTAGACAGATTACTCAAGGAACAAAACTTGAAAAACGAAGAAAAAAGAAAGATTGGTGGCATTGGATTTACACTTTTTTCTCAAGATATATTACTTGGATACTTGTAAAGACCCCAATTACAGCTAATTTTATTACCCTCACAGGACTTTTAATTGGGCTAGTTGGATTATTCCTAATAGGGATTGGGAATAATATTTTCATTATTATTGGATTTATTTTGTTATATATCTATTATGTATCTGATGAAGTTGATGGTGAAGTCGCTAGATATAAGAAACAAACATCTCTACGAGGTATATATTATGATGAAATCGGACATTTATTCTTTCAAGGATGGTTTTTCTTTTCTTTTGGATATAGTATCTACAGAATCAATTCTGAGTTTTTATATATAATTCTTGCATTCATCGCAACTTTTTTTCTAATAGGAATAAGAACTGTTAGGAAAATATCTATCATAGCATTTGCTAAGGGAGATATTAAAAATAAGGGTGAGAGTAAGACGGATAGTACCGAAGAAACACCCTCAAAAAAATCTTTTATTAAGGGAATTAAAAGTATATCTATCAATCTTGTAAATGCATTTAGTCATACGCACATGATTACAACAATGTTTTTTATTGGATTCTTATTATATATATTTTTTGAAATGGTTTGGGTACTAGAGTTTTTGATTATTAGCTATGTTCTTTTTCTACTTCTTGTTTTTTTAACATTTATGATTTTAAAATCGAGAAGTATTGAAAAAGATGCTTTAAAACAATATGAAAAAAAATTCTTAGAAAATCCATAATAATTTTGAATTAAAAAATTACGAAGGCGTTCTGATGAATATTATTTGGATTGTTACTGACTCAATATGTAATTATGAAAGGTCTGATTTACATGGATTACTTCCAATCTATAAAAAATTAAAAAAAGAAAATGAAGGATTTTATTTTGAAGATTGTATTTCTCAATTTCCTTCAACTAATTTATCACTTTTCTCATTTTTAACTGGTAGGTTTCCTTATTATATATTCCCTGATTACTATCGTTCAATTGAGAATTTGCCCAGTTTGAAATATAAGAATTTCATTGAACCATTGAAAGAAGAGAATTACAGAGTTCAATCAATTATTTTTGGTAGAGAACAAGCACTTATTTTTAAGGAAATTCTTAATCCATATTATGAAAAAGACATATATAAAGGAGATCACTGGCTAGATGCTAAGGAAGTATATCAGTATTTTATTCAGAAAGTTGAAAAATTTCAGCCTGATGAAAAAAACTTTTTATTCACCTTTTTTAGACCAAGTGGCCCTCAAACAGATAAATATTTAAGGAAAATAATAGATTATTTGAAAGAGAATAACTATTGGGAAAATTCAGTAATAATCATCAATTCAGATCATGGATTTTACGATAAGAATATATATAAGAAAACTAAATTATTACATTTTGATGATATCCATCAATCTTCAATGCAACCTGTTTTATTTATTAAATTACCAACAAGTTTGACTTTAGCTCACCCAAGGATAATAGAAAAGAGAACTTATTTAGTTGATCTGATGGAGACGATTCTGGATTATCTAAATATTAATATATCTCATGAAAGGGATTCAATTTCTTTTAAAAAGTTAATTGAAAAGGATATTGATGTAAATAATCAGAGAACAATCCGTGGAGATTGTTATTTAATGTTCCAAGCAGTTAAAAGGACTATGATAATAA
>JABXKB010000234.1 GCA_013375485.1 Promethearchaeota archaeon
TGCGACTTCAGCCATATTATTAATAATTCTTAAGTTAGTATTTACTTTAATTGGAGAAAAAGAATTGAGAAAATGTCTATCTTTTGTAACATATTTTTCTAATAATTTTCGGTGATAATAAAAACTCTCTTTTGCCCTTAAAATAGCTTTTTTAGAATCAGATATGATTGTAACATCAGATTCTTTTTCCACAAAACGTGTTTTGTAAGTTTTCAATTAATAATATAAATTAAAATTATTAAAATATAAGTTATATAAGGAGTCTAATAACTAAACAAATATAAATAAATATATTTTCATTATTTATTTAAAATCAATATCTCTTAATTATGAATCAAGTTAAATACGACGAAATAATCTCTCAATTAAAATCTGACCTTAACGCTGAATGTGCTATTGCAAATAAATATGGAATTATATTAGGATCATTAATAAAAGAATTTGGTAAAGGTAAAGTCATTCCTCAAGCAATATTATCATTGATTTCTAATTCTAAAGAAATTGCCAATGAATTAAACCTAAATAAGATAAATTCTTTTGCACTGGAAGCACAAGAATATAATTATTTATTTACTTTTGGTGAAGAATTAATATTAATCTCAAAATTAGATTTAAATGTTAATTTAGCAAAATTCATGCCAAGTATTAGTGTTTTTTTAAAAAAACTAAGTATGAGTATTAAAGAAGAAGAGATCAAAGAATTTTCTCTCTTCAATTTTGTAAAAGAATTATCTAAAATAGAAGAAACAATAGAAAAAGAAAAAATAAGAAAAGATAAATATTCTATTATCAAAGATTTAGTTAAACACATCTCAAATTGATTATACAAAAAGAAATTTTTAATTATCTTGGTGAAATATTATTTTAAGGCAAGTGTTTATATTCAGAAATAATGAACTCTTATATTATAGACACTTTGGGAAAGCTCTTAAACAAAAAGTTTTAGATCTTCTAGTAGAAGATATCATTAATGAAGCACTTAGAAGAAGTGAATCCAAAATTGATTTTCATGATTACTATAAGTATAGAGTTTCATATATAACAGAAAAACAAGCAAATCTTATATTTTTGTTTGTAACAAGTTTAACTGATAAATTCGAAAATATAAAAAAAGAATTGGTTAAATGCAAAAATGAGTTTTTGAACATATTTGAAGATATATTACAACACCACTTTGATGCCAAAACTTTTGAAGTTTTTGATCCTACTATTGATTCCATCCATAGAAACTTGCGTCCTAAAATATCTTTAGTTGGATTTTCTGGAGTCGGGAAAACAACAATTACCAAATTAATTAAAGCAGATGAGATTCCTATGCAACATATACCAACAATAACAGGAGATATAGCAACTATTAGAATCGGGAAACTACATTTTCATTTATGGGATTTCGCTGGACAAGAGCAGTTTAGTTATTTGTGGAATAATTTTATCAAGGGGAGTGATGCTGTTCTTTTAATTACTAATTCTACATTAGAAAACGTTGAAAAAAGTAAATATTTCCTAGAATTAATAAAAGAACAAGCCCCTAATGCTCAATCTGCAGTAATTGGTAATAAACAAGACTTAGGAAACGCAATGAATCCAGTTCAAATAGAAAATGTATTGGGGTTGAAAACATATTCTATGATTGCCTTGGAACCTCAAAATCGTGATAAAATGATTCAAATAATTGCAGATGTTTTAGAAATGAGTGCAGAAGTCTCTCCTCTACTGAAACCTTTACTAGAAAGAGATAAATTAACTGAGGAAGCTGTAAATGCCTTAAAGAATGCTGATTTTAATAAAGCTGCTTTTTTATTTGACAAAATAAGTGATTTGTGTATTGAATTAGGAGATGATTCGTTGGGAAGAGAATTTTATGAAAAATCACAAAAAATAAAAGAGATGCTAAAAAAGATTGGTGCACCCCCACCTACACCAGCATCCCCTATTAGTAAAGAAGAACCAGAACAAGTTATAGTTCAAAAGGAACCAGAAAAAATAATTAAACCTATTGCACTTGATAAACCTCCAATATTCGAAAAACCAGTACCTCCTAAAGAACATCCTCAAGGTACAATAACAATTAAGAAATCAATAGAAATTCCTAAAAAGGAAGAAACTTCAGATATACTAAAATTAGATACTAGTGAAAAATCACCCGAACCCGCATTAAAAATTGCTGGGGATATGACAAAATCTAAAGAACCTATAGTTTCACAAGAAAAGATTAGTTTAAAATTAAATCCAGAAGATTTTATGGTAAAAGCTAGACCAAAATCTGTAGAGATTGTTCCAGAAGATGCAAAATCTAAATTAAAAATATCACCATATGGTCAAGCAAAACCCATTGAAAAACCTAAAGTACTGACTCCTGTTTCACCTCTTAGATTAATGGAACAAAAACAAAGAGCACCCCCTCCTCCACCCAAAACACCTGAAATTCAAAAAAAGCCATTAGTAGCTGTAGAAAGTAACATTCCAATAAAAATACTCACTCCAATAGAAAACGAAATTCCAACTAAGATCAGTGAAAAAAAACAAGAAACCCCGTTAATTGAAAGTAAACAAGAGGAAGATTTGAAGAAATCATTATTAGAACTTAAAATTAAAAAGGCAAATTTAACTAAGATGGCTTTAGATTTTGATATGAAAGAACTTACAGGAGAAATAACAAAAGAAGAATTACAAGAAAAGAAGTCAAAAATTAATGAATTAGTTCAGCAAGTTGATCGCCAAATTCAAGAATTACAAAAGCTTTTAAATGATTAGGCTCATTAAAAATTTAATTTTCCTATATAGGAGTCTAATTTTTTTATGAAAAGGAGAGAAATTCTTTCTTTAACATTATTCATAACTTTAATATTAATTATAATAATGGATAACGCCGTTATTCTCCCAAATCAAGTTCTAATTGCAGCTGATTTAGGAATATTTTTTGATACAATTGGTATCATTTTTGGAGTATATACAATAATCCATGGAATATCTATTGTAATATCTGGTTATTCTACTGATCTTGTAAAGAGAAAAAAATTATTAATCTTTGCTGGGTTTTTTTGGTCTATTACCGCAATACTTCATATTTTCATAATTAATTTATGGCAATTAATTTTAGCACGCGTTTTAGCAGCCATTGCCACTGGAATAACCGCTCCATTAATTATTTCTTACTTAGCAGATATGGTATCTTCAGAATCACGTTCAAAATCATTTGCAGTTTGGTCATTATTGTCAACTATAGCTTCTGTATTTGCTGGATTTTATGCATTATCATTTAATAAAATTCCTTATGAGAGAATAGATTTAGAATCTGAGAGTATTAGAGAAAATATACTATATATTACATTAAATTTTCCAGATTTGTTAAATACTTGGCGTCTTCCATTTTTAATCCTTGGTTTTATTGCACTAATTTTAACGATATTGAGTTTAATTTTTATTACTGAACCAAAAAGGGCAGCAAAAGAAAAACATTTAGACACTATCCTCACTGAGAAATCATTACAATACTCCTATAAAATCAAGATTTCCGATTTAAAAAACATTTACTTAAGGAAATCCAATATATTTTTAACTTTAAATCTATTTGATGTGATAGCTTCAGGATTACTCGTAGCATATATTTTCCCTTATTTTAATCTCGAATTAGGAATATCTTTTTCGAATTCATTTGGGATATTGACAATTAGTATTTTACTTCTCTTTGTTCTTGGTATAGGTTTATTCATTGGGCAATTTTGGTTAGCCCATTTGGGAGACAAAAGGGTTCAGAGGGGGGATTTAAGTGGAAGAGTGAAGATTGCCACGCTTTGCTCAATTCTTACCTTACCTTTTCTTTTACTTGGTTTTTTCATGACACCTAATGTTTCTAATAAAACATTTTTCTTTGGAAAATTATCAGTGGATTTAACAGGATTTTGGATATTATGGTTTATTTATTCTTTGTTATTAGGGATTGGTTTTAGCTTTACTTTTGGAATTGCTCCAAATTGGTATAGTTCATTAATTGATGTGAATTTGCCTGAGCATAGAGGTACAATAGTGGCCATGGGATCATTCGTTGATTTCATAGGGAGATCTATAGGAATTATCATAGGTGGATTTATTATAGCGTGGACAGATAGTATTTCCTTAACAATTTTATGGTCAACTTTAATCTTTGGAATCTTATCAATTTGCTTTTGGGTTCCACTTTTCTTTACCAGTGAAAAAGATACTAATCAAATTGAAGAGATTTTAAAAAAAAGAGCAATAGAGATAAATTCTAAAATGAAATATAGTTAAAATTATAAAAATTATACATACGAAAATAAGATATCATTTAATAAATCAAATAAAACTTTTTAAATAATCATCAGGAACATTAGCACTACCAATTTTAATTCCCTTTTTACCTCCATGATAATCAGAACCCCCTGATTTGATAAGGTTATATTTTTCAGCAATTTTTCTAAAATACTCTGGAAAATAATTCTGAGCCCAATTTGCCTTATCTGTCCCATAAAAAGGTCTGTTTTTTGTATATGTATATTCTACTTCAATACCTTCAATTCCTGCTTTAATACACATTTCTATAAATTCTATTCTATCAGAAACTTCATAAATTCCAGGATGGGCCAAAATAGGAATTCCTCCAGCTGACTTAATCAATTCAATTGATTCTTCAAGGTTTAACTCTACTTTTCTATCTACAAATGCATCACCACTAATACTTATCATTTTGAATAATTCATTTTTCGTTTTTCCTACAACTTTCTTAGGATTATTTTTTGTCATAATCTCGACTATATGAGGTCGTCCTACAACACCATTTCCTGCATTTGCTTTTACTTCATCAAAAGAGATATCATATCCAAACTCATCTCTTAAACGTTTACAAATCGCCTTTTTTTGTTCTAATCTTCCTTTTATTTGATCAGCAATCGTGTTGATTAATCTAATTGAGGAATGATCGATGTTTAAGCCAATAATATGAACATCTATTAACTCCCTTATGGGCTCATGCCTAATTGAAATTTCTATCCCAGGAATTATAATAATTTTTTCTAGTTCTCCAAATGACAAGAATTCTTTTACACCAGCTATAGTATCATGGTCTGTAATTGCAATTGCCTTTATTTTGAGATTTAGCGCTTCTTCAATTAATTGCGAAGGAGTTAATGAACCATCAGAAGCAGATGAGTGCAAATGTAGATCGATCATTATAATAATAAATTAAAAATCTGATTTTATTTTATTTAAATAAAATTGTATGAATAAAATTTAACTATTTAATTATAATTTTTATTTAATATTCAGATGAATTAATACTTCAAAGGAAACACGTGAATAAAATGCCAATTATTGTTATGAAATTCGGGGGTTCTTGTTTAATAAATAAAAATTCATTCAATAACATTCTCAATATTACAAGTATTTATAAAAATGTAAAAAAAGTTTATGTTGCTTCTGCTTTGAGCGGGGTCACGGATTTACTCTTAAAAACTGCAATTAGTTTAGAAAATGACAAAGAAACTGACAAAAGTATAGCCTTAATTGAAAAAAGGCATATTGATATAATAGAGCAGATCTTTATTGAAGAATCAGAACACTACTTTAAAGTAAAGGATTGGATCGATAATAAATTAAGTGAATTAGAAGATACATTTGCAGATATCAAAGAATTTGGGCTAGAGCCTTATTATAAAGATTATATTCTGAGTTTTGGCGAGATAATATCAACTTATATATTAAACCAATATCTTCTAAGCAATGAGATAGATTCTGTATTTATTCCTACAAATAAATTAATTATTACAAATGATGAATTCAATAACGCTTATCCGTTTTATGATTTAACTAATGCTCGTACTAAAAGATTTTTGATTCCTCTTTTAGAAAATCCTAAAAAAGATATAATTATTTGTTTAACCGGCTTTATTGGCAGAAATAAGATAGGTTATATCACCACATTAGGAAGAGGAGGATCTGATTATACCGCAACTATTATAGCTAGATCTTTGTACGAAGTTGGTAATGATAAAAATATTAAAGTTATTCTATGGAAAAATGTCGATGGATTATTAGCAATAAATCCAAAATATGTACTTCATTCTTCTCTTATAAAGAATTTAGATTATGATGAAGCTAAACATATTGCAAATTTTGGAGCTAAAATTCTTCACCCAAAATGTTTAGAAGCTATTGAAAAACATAAAATTCCATTAGAAATAAGGAATTTCGATAAGCCATTAGAAAAGAACTTTACAGAAATTTCTGAACTTTCAGATAAGCAATATATCAAGGGAGTTTCTGCTGCAGAATATGTTACGATTGTAACTGTTATTTCTGGAAGCATGGTAGATGTTCCTGGAGTCTTAGCTAAAATTTTTAAAGTTATGAGCAAAAATAGAATAAGTGTTTCTTTAGTTGCTCAAAGCTCCTCTGAAATAAGTACATCTTTTATTATAAAAGAAGATGACTGTGATAAAGCAATTAATGCTTTAGAAAACGCAAATTTTTTTTCAGAATTTTTTTATATTAAATGGGAACACGTTGCTGTAATTAATATTACAGGTCTTAAAATCCTTGAAACCAAAACGAAAGCAGAAATCTTTAACGCATTGGATAAAAAAAATATAACTGTTAAAGCCATTTCTCAAAGTCATGATGAATTAAATTTATCATTAGTTATTGATAGGGATCAATTAGTTGATGCAATTAACATAATTCATGATGATCTTTATGATGAATTCGAAGATTCTAATTGAATTTATTTTAAATTTATAATGGAATTTCAACAAAAGATCATTCAATCTTATAAAATATTGATAGAATAGAACTTATTTAACTAAATTTACTTATCTGATCTAAGTTCTAGAGTCAATAATTCGACGGGTAAGTTCAGTAAAAGATTCATCAACATTAATTCCCGTCTTAGCAGAAGTTTCTATATAAATACTTCCCTCATTTTCTGCGAATGAACGGGCCTCATCCCTATCTATGACCACACCAACATCTTCCATTAAATCAGCCTTATTTCCAATAAGAACAAAGGGGATTTTCTCACCTGCGAATTGCCTTATCTCGGTAAGCCACTTTCTTGTTTCCGTGTATGTTTGTTCTCGAGTTAAATCAAAGACTAACAATGCTCCGGCAGCACCTTTATAAAATGTACTACGAATGAATTCAAAACGTTGTTGTCCTCCTATATCCCAAATACTTAGAGTGGCAATCTCTCCTTGTCTAAATTCAACATCTTTCGTTAAAATATCTACTCCTACAGTCAATTTATAATTAGCTTGGAATCTGTTCTTTATGAAACGTTGAACAAGACTAGTTTTTCCTACAGCAGCCGCCCCAGTTAATAATACTTTTAGCTTAAAACTTGACATAAAGGTTCACTCACATCGGTTTTTACTATCTATTTTTTAATTTTTATATTATGAATATAAATTAAAGATAACTAAATTAAAGATAAAATAAATTATAAATTTAAATATTTTTACATAAACTCAAATTGGTTTTTATTCATTTCTATTCATATTAAATTGAATATTAATATTAAAAAATATATAAACTCATTTTGATAATAAAGATTTACCTTTTTGGTATTTCTTTATATTCTC
>JABXKB010000235.1 GCA_013375485.1 Promethearchaeota archaeon
ATAGCTCCTTTTGTCAGGACATGCCTTCGAATCAAATCCTTTGAAGCTTCATTACTATCAAATCTTAAAATAATGACAATTGTTGTATTATTCGTAATTGAAAATGTTACATTAATAAATTGTGACGCAAATAGCTTAAGCTTAAAATTTCCTCCCATAGTTCGTTGTTTCTTCTTTTTATCCGTACCTATTTCTGCATCAATTCTAGGACGTTCAAGTTCTCGTTTTCGTTTCTTCCTAAAATTCTTGTATTTCTTTCCAGTATATTTTCGTTTACTACGTGCTTGACTACGAGCCATATAAAATAAACCATATTAAATATATAGTAGTAGGATTGATAAAGAAGGATATCTTTAAAATTTTATGTAATTATCATTGAGTTATGATTTATTAAAGTAAAATAAATATAGAGCAAATTTTTATTTATTATATATCACTAATCTAGCTATTCAATAAAACAGTATCTAATTCACAGTATAATGATGGAAAATAATTTTAATAAAAAACAAATTGATCATCAACAATATGAGAAGATGCTCCAAACAGGAACAACAACAGTCGGTATTATGATAAAAGACGGAGTAGTTGTAGCAACAGATAGTCAAGCGACTGCAGGAACCTTCGTAGCGTCCAAGCAAGCACAGAAGTTATTTGAAATTAATAAATATACCGCAGCAACGATTGCAGGGGGAGTTGCGGACTGTCAATACGTTGTCAATCAATTGCGAGCTTTATCTCGGTTAAAAGAAATTGAAGATGGAGAAACTCCAGAACCAAAATATGTAGCTAGCCTTTGTCGTAATATATTATTTAGTGGCAGAAGTTTTTTCGTTTCAATGATGATAATTGGGGGTTATTCCCTGAAAGAAAAATCTGGGAAACTTTACGGGATTGATCTATTAGGCACGCTGTATGAGGAGGATAGCTATTTATCATTTGGAAGTGGTAGTCCTTTTAGCCTTGGTGTGTTAGAAGCGGACTGGAAAGTAAATGTAACTAAAGCGAAAGGTATTGAACTTGTAAAAACGGCTATAACCAGCTCAAGAGAAAGGGATGCTGGCAGTGGATTTGAACTCCAAATCTGTACTATTGATAAGGCTGGTTTCACAAAAGTTGAGTAATCTGTTTTATTAAAAATTAAAGTTTTCTTATCTTCACTGAAATTTGTTTAAGTTCATCAAAAATATATATAAATCCATTTAATTCTAATTTCAAAAAGAACGTGGAATTTAAATCTCTATAATCTTCATGATCATAAAAATAATATTGATTTATATTTACAAGATTCTCTTTGATTTTATTCTCCTCCCTAATGTTACATGAATCTTATTATAATTGGGAATTAAAACCCTTTTTTTTAGACAATTTAAGAAAATTTTTTTGGTTATAGTAGTTTAATATACATGGAATGAGTGAAAAAGTTGAAGACCGAATTAAGGAGCTTGAGGAACGGTTAGCAACGACTATCCCAAATAAGAGCACTCAGCGTAGTATAAATTATATTAAAGCCCAATTAGCCAAACTCCGAGAAAGCTTGATTCAAATCGTAAGTTCTAAAAAAGGCGGTGGCGGGGGTTTTGGGATTAAAAAATCGGGCGATGCTCAAGTAGCTTTTATTGGATTTCCCTCCGTTGGGAAATCATCATTGCTTAACCTATTAACTGAAGGCAATACTCATTCAAAAGTAGCAGCTTACGATTTTACTACAACAACCGCCATTCCTGGTATGATGAATATTGAGGATGCTAAAATACAGTTGATAGATTTACCAGGTATCATATTAGGGGCAGCAGCCGGAAAAGGTAGAGGGAAAGAAGTCTTAGGTGCTGTACGGTCAGCTGAATTGATTCTAATAATTATTTGTTTTCGAGAAGATGGAACCATCAATTTTCTAGATTTAAAAAAAATTAGAAATGAGCTTTATAATGCGGGTATCCGTTTAAATAGTCAACCACCACGTATTTTTATTAAAGAACAAACTCGAGGTGGGGTTCACTTCACCTCAAAAAGTCCTCAATTAATGGATAAAAACGAAGTTAAAGCGTTATTAAACGAATTAGGCCTACGTAATGCAGGAGTGCATTTTTCTGAACCAAATACTACACCAGATCAATTAATTGATTTTATAATGGGAAATCGTGTTTATACAAAAGAATTTGTTGTTATCAATAAAGTAGATTTGATGAAGAATCCACTCTCACCAGAAGAAATCACTGAATCTATTGGGCACAATCATTGGGTCATGATATCAGCAAAAAATCAAGAAAATATAAATGCACTCCGCCATGGTATTTTCCAAGAATTGAATTTAATTCGAGTATATTTGAAACCTCCTAAAAAAGAAGCAGATATGGATGAGCCAATAATTCTTCATAAAGGGGATACCATGAAAACTCTTTGTCGTAAAATTCATAAAAGATTTGTAAAAGATTTTCGGTTTTCGCTAATATGGGGGAACTCTGCTAGACATCCAGGTCAAAAAATTGCTAATTTAAACCATATAATTGAAGATGGTGATATTATTTCAATTTATATCAAAATAGGTGCAAATAACTAACAAAAATGAGGACTTTGAATCAACTTTCAGATTTGAAAATTAAAAATTAAAGTTTCCTTATCTTAACTGAAATTTGTTTAAGTTCATCGAAAATATATATAAATCCATTTAATTCTTCATTACTAGCATTCATGATCGTCCAGATTAGATGTTTAAATTTTGATACACCACTTTTATAATAACCTTCTATGTAGGGAATATCTACTCCACTTGGATAAACACTTCCGGGATGAGAATGAAATATACTAAGCAGTTGATAATTATACTCTTTTGAATATGTCCTGGAGATTTCTATTAATTTATTATAATCATCCATTAAAAAAGCAACTGGACTTTTATGTGTGGATTCAAAACATTCAAATTTATAACCACAATAATGATAAGAATAATCATTTTCACTATTGGATTTTTTTTGTTCAAGTATTGTACCGAAAATTAAACCACAAGCTTCATTAGGATAAGCTTTCTTCACACATTGTTTAATTTCATCTAAAACTTCAAGATTGACAAATAGAATTATATCTTTTTCAACTTTCAATTGATAAATATCTAACCCCCTATATTAAACTATTGTTAAAGCAGCATTCAGAGCAGCTAACCTTGCTTTTTCATGATTTTCGCCTAATCCTATAATAACAACATCATTTTCTTCTAACTGAGACTTTTTTTTATTAAATAATGTATTGATGTACTTGAATGTTTTATTCTCAACTTTTATTAGATCTTTATTATTTTCAGAAAGTGTGTATGAAGGAAAAATTAAATTATTTCCATCATAAAGTAGACAAGTTGCCCCAACACCACCTATTTTAATAGCAGCATCTCTCTGTTCAATTCCTTTAGATATTTTATCAGAAGATTCTCTTACTAAACAAAAATATGGGTTATGACCTTCTGGTTTAATAATTATATCTTTTAATTCCGAAGGATCTCCCGCTTCGATCAGTAGGATTTTTTGCTTAATTTTTTTTAGAAAAGTCAAACCTTCTTTAGTAAGAATATGACCTTTTCTCTTATTTTCTTCAGTCAAAACGGTTATAAAATTAATAGTTTTGTTTAATTTCTTAATAAGAGATCTTGTGGTTCCAGAACCAATTACTAATTCTTTTTGTAAGCGGTATCTTCCAATACCGTCCTTATTCTCCTCAAATATAAATAAAGCTAAAATAACATGAACTTTCTCAAATGAGGGCCTTATCGTAGGACTCTGAAATAGAGTATCTAATTCTTCAAACATTATTACATTCTAGTATAATTAATTAGTATAAGTTAAAAAAAAATTTAAATCAGAATGTAATTTTATTAAATATCTAGATTCCGAAAATTCAATTAAGTTATCCATAAATAGAAATTTTTTTTTCAATAATATGCCTAAAAAAGAGAAAGAAGTTGACCCATATAAGGCAAAGAACTTAGTTATTTTCAAGGAGGAAGAAGAATCTCAAAGTAAAACCGTAGATAAATATACTTTTGAAAAAGTTGACCAAGAGTACAAAATCAGATGTAAATGTGATTTTTCTCCTTTTGGAAGTCACTTTCGATACTCTATCTTCATAGAAAATCAGAGTTTAGCACCAGTCACTGAAATGAAAATTAAAATAAGGTTTCCTGAATTTTTAACCCTTATAAGAGCCTTTCCGCCTAAAATTAGTATTCCTCAAATGATTACTGATGAGCAAACTAACCAAATAAATTTTGATTTTGATGAATTAAATGAAAAAAGCAATAAACAAATTCATCTTCATTTTAGCCCAAATTCTTTAGATAAAACAGGAGATATAAGAACTATTGTTACTTATGTAAATAATAAAGATACTGTTAGAGTGATAGATTCAAGACCTGCTAATATTACTGTTGATAAAATAGCTCTTGAACCTAAAGTAGTTCCTTCAAGTTTCATAAGAGAATTTTCTCTACAACCGGGAATTAAGAAAGTAATTAAGAGTATGGGTATAGGAATTGAACATCAAGTACATTCTGAAATAATTTATGACATTTTAGAACAACTTTTTTCAATTTACAATTTTCAGTTAGTTGCTAAAGATGTTGAAAAAAGAATATTGTGGTATTTTGGAACTGAATCTGTAATTAAAGAAGATATTTTGGCGATAGGACAAATTCTGTCAAATAAAATAGAAATAATAGCATCATCGCTAAATCATTATCTATTAATATCCTTTTTAACCCAAATCTCGAATGATTTCAAACAATTTTTAATATTAAATGGAATTATAAATTCCGAAGATAAAGTTCATGATTTAGAATGTAAGAACTGTGGAGTAATCCTAGCTTATTTTCCACAAAAAAGCCAAACTATTGAATGTCAAAATTGTAATTATGAACAAACAATTTGGTAAAAATATTAAAACACTAGTTTTATTTTATATATTAAAATTTTATATTTAGAGTAATTTCTTTCTTCTTAATTAAAAAGAGATATCATGAGTACAGTTAAAAAAGAACTTGTACCATCAGTTACTAAAATGATGGCATGGACTCGTAAAATATTTAAGCAAGGTATACGACGTCCTGGATATTCAGCTGATTATTGGGCAGAAAATTGGGTAAAAGAACAATTTGAAAAGATGGGACTGCAGGATGTTACTCTTGATCCTGTTCCCGTTAAAAAATGGGAAGCTTTCGATGCTAAGCTTGAAATTTGGACGGTTAATGAGCCTAACGAAGTATTGGATATTCCTTGTTTCCCTATTCCATTTACTAAACCAAAAAATAATCTTGAAACCGAATTATGCATGATTTCAGACAATATTTCAATGTTGGGGAAGATCGCAGTTTCAGAATTAGAATTATTTAAGTTTCCAGTTAAAGTAATAAAAGGATCTTACGTAGTCGATCGATATTATGACCCTGAGGACGCATTTGATAATATGGAGCAAATATTTCCTTTTGATTTCAAAATGCGTGCATTATTCGATCGTCCATCGAAAAATGGAATAGCTGGTTTTATTGGAATTCTTTCAGGATACCCTTGGGAAACAGATGAGTATTATGTTCCTTATGATGCTGTTGAAAGAGAAATTCCTGGTGTGTATGTTAGCCGAGATAATGGAAAAAAGATTTTAAAATTAATTAAAAAAGACACATTAAGAGCTAGATTGTCATATAGGGCTAAAATTTCTGAGGTTATATCTCATAATATTACAGGTACACTACGAGGTATGTCTGATGAATGGATTGTAATAGGTACTCATCATGATAGCCCTTGGAACTCAGCAGTAGAAGATGCTTCAGGAATGGTTTTAGTGCTAGCTCAAGCAAAGTATTGGTCTCAAGTTCCTAAAAAACAACGGCCATTTAATTTAATGTTTTTAATGAATTGTGCCCATATGGCTGGAGGAAGAGGTGCTATTGCTTTTGTAGAAAAATATAAAGAATTTTTGAAAAATGTTGTTGTTGGCATTCACTTAGAACATGTAGCTCGTGATGTAAAAAGCGAAAATGGAAAAATAATTCCATTAGCTGCCCCTACTGTACGTTGGTGGTTTGTAAGTAGAATAATACCTCTTGAAGAAATTGTTGAAGATGCCATAATAAAAGAAAATTTAGAACGCTCAATTTTACTCCCTCCTGATGGTTTTCCTCCTGGAAGAGATAGTCCTCCTACAGATGGTAGTTTTTATCATCTTGAAGGAATACCTTTTATATCATTTTTAACAGCACCCCCGTACCTTTTTGATCCTGCCGATACATTGGATAAAATCCACCAAGAAAGCTATGAACCCCTTACTCAAGCAGTTATAAGAATTATTAATTCTCTAAAAGATCATACTGCTGATGAATTAAGAAGTCTTGTTTTAAGTAAGAAAGAACGAAAAAAAATAAGAAGAAATATAAAATGAGGAAAGTAAATGGAATATCAAGAGATATTAAATATTATTGCTCCATGTGGGCTTAACTGTTATAAATGTTTTGCTAATTCTGAAGGAGCAATGAGAAAAACTAGTATAGAACTTCAAAATTTATTAGGTTCATTCGATATATATGCTGAACGATTTTCATCATTTTTACCTATTTTTAAAGAATATCCCTCCTTTAAAAAATTGCTCTCTTATTTATCTGAAGAGAATTGTCCAGGGTGTAGGAAAGGTTCTTGTTTATATCCTGACTGTGGAGTAAGGGATTGCTATATAGACAAAAAAATTGATTTTTGCTTCCAATGTGATGAGTTTCCTTGCGAAAAAACTAATTTTGATTCCCATCTTAAGCGAAGATGGCTTCAAATTAATAATCGAATAAAAAAAATAGGTATTAAAGCACATTATCAAGAAACCAAAGATTTACCAAGATATTAGTTATAATTTAAAAGCTAATTGGGAAAAATTAGTTGGAATTTTATTTTAATTGAGACAATTTTGTGTTAAACTACATTATAGTGATTTTCCTCTTCATTATCTGTGATATATTTTAAAAATTCAACGTTAAAGACTCTATAGTTCCAAATTTTGAAAAGTCATCATATAGTAAATCTTCAAAAATTTACATATATAGCATTTCAGAATTTGAATATTTTTGCCTTATCTTCTTCAACATTACCTAACATGATTTCATAGCAAATATAAGCATGATAAACAGTTGAAAAAGTCCCAAATTTCAGCAAAAAATAAGTTTCCATAAAAAAGTCTAAACTTCCACGAGATTGATCATCATCTACATTTTGAATTTTGTCGTTCAATTTTTTTCATTTTATTCTCCATAAAATCAAGTGTGTATAAAAATCTTTAAATATCTAAAAGATATATATCTATGTAACAAACTCTTAAAAAATAACAAATTTCAATAAAAATTATCAAAAATTATAATAAAGTGGAGGAATTAAAAATGGCAGGTTCTGAATATATAAGTTGGAGTCCTATTAGACGATTGATGAAACATAATGGAGCTATAATTGTTGCTCGAGATGCAGTTAATGAATTAGTTGATTGGATGGGTCAATCAGCTGAAAAAATTACAAAAAGTGCTTTAACTCTCAC
>JABXKB010000015.1 GCA_013375485.1 Promethearchaeota archaeon
ATATGCTTGTCCTCCACCCATATGTAATCTAAAAGCGCATACAACTTCATCTGATATCATTAAAGCTTTATTCTCATGGCATAGTTCTTCGACTTCTTTATTAAAACTAGGTCTTACTGGAATACTTCCAGATTCCCCACCCATAGGTTCAATAATAACAGCTGCTACTTTACGTTTCTCTTTAAACATTTGTCTTAAAGTCTCAATATCGTTTGGAGGGCACGAATCTATCCATTTAAAGACTGTTTTTGGTATTCCATGAGACTCTAATAATTTTGTTCCAGGAACATGCATGTCATATACGAGTTGATCGGACCAACCATGATAAGAACCCCCGATTTTAATTACCCATTTACGATTTGTAAATGTTCTAGCAATTCTAATTGCTAACATATCTGCTTCAGTTCCAGATTGTAGCCATCTAATAATTTCACATGATGGAAAATGTTTTTGTAGTTGTTCAGCAGCCAAATATTCATATTCATTTGTGATTCCATGACAAGGTCCAAATTCTTGAATAACTTCAACAACTTTATCAATTAAAGGTTTATATTGGTGACCCAAAATAATAGGACCCCCACACATTAAGTAATCTGTTAAAACTACATCATCTATAGTTTCCATATAGCATTCGAATACTCTTTTGCTTTCTAAAGGGAATGGATGGTTAAAAGCAAGATTATGTTCCACACCACCAGGAATAATTTTACGCGCTCGTTCATAAGCTATTTTAGATTTTGGGTGATTTTTATGATACCTTTCGATTATCCCTTTTAACTCATCAGTTTTAAATTTCTTAATTGGCTGATTTACAATATTTTCAATCTTAGCTTTCATTTCCTCATATTTCATACTGCTCATATCAAATCACATATAGAATTGTTTTGGTAACTAAACCTAAGTATTAAATTGTAGCATTTAAAATTAAGTTTATTTTTGCATTATAAATAAAGAGATTTTTTAAGATAATGCTAAAAAAATCTTTATTTACTTTCACATCATTTATATAAAATATGTCTAATTCGCAAAGAAAATATATCCTAGCAATTGATCATGGTACTGGGGGTCCAAAATCCGCTATTGTATCTACAGAAGGAGAGGTTCTTGAATGGGCTTTTAAAGAAGTTCCTTTACATGTAGAAAAAGGTGGGGAGGTAGAACAAGATCCTGATGATTGGTGGAATGCTATTAGGAATACTTGCAAGCAGGTTATTGATAGTGGTAAAGTTTCTGTTGATGATATTGTTGGGATTTGTAATACTAGTCAATGGAGTGGAACGGTCGCAGTTGATAAAGATGGAAATCATCTAATGAATTCTATTATATGGATGGATACAAGAGGTGCAAAATACATTGAGAAATTTTACAAGAGTCTAATCCAAGTATCAGGGTATGCATTAACTAAAATGTTAAAATGGATAAAACGAACTGGGGGAGGCCCAACTCCAAGTGGAAAGGATTCTATTGCACATATCCTGTGGATTAAGAACGAGCTCCCTGAGATTTATAATAAAACATATAAATTCTTAGAACCACAAGATTTTATTAATTTAAAGCTTACAGGTAAATACGCTACTTCGCCAGTTTCAATTCAACTTCATTGGGTTACAGATGTCAGAGATATTAATGATGTAAAATATTCAAAGAAGCTGATTAAAGGTTTCAAAATCGACCCAGAAAAATTACCCGAAATCAAATCTTCAATTGACATTCTTGGACCATTAAAAAATACTGTAGCTGATGAGTTAGGACTTAATAGGGATGTTAAAGTCGTTGTAGGTGCGCCAGATGTACCAACGGCTACTATTGGATCTGGTGCGGTTAATAATTATGAAACACACATTTACATTGGTACATCTGATTGGATAACGTGCCATGTCCCGTATAAAAAGACAGATATTTATCATAGTTTGGCTAGTATCCCGTCTGCAATTCCTGGAAGATATATTATTGCCAATGAACAAGAAATAGCCGGGGGCGCGTTGACTTTTCTCAGAGATAATATTTTATACCATAAAGATGAGTTATTAAAGGAGGAAGCAGTTCCTGACGTGTATAAAATCTTTGATAGAATAGTTAAAAAGGTTCCGGTGGGTTCTAATAACCTGATATTTACTCCTTGGTTAATTGGAGAAAGAACTCCTGTCGAAGATCACACTATAAGAGGAGGGCTGTATAATCTTTCGTTAGAAATGACTCGTGAACATATTATCAGGGCTATCTTTGAAGGGGTCGCTTATAATGTAAAGTGGTTATTCAATTACATTGAAACATTCATTCAAAAGTGGAAAATAAAGGAAAATCCTGAGATAAGAAAAGGAGGTATTATCATTCCAGACCTGAATATTATCGGAGGTGGTGCTCAGAGTGATGTTTGGTGCCAAATATTCGCTGATGTACTAAATAGGAATATTAAACAAGTACAAAATCCTATTCAGGCAAATGCGCGTGGTGCGGCATTCGTTGCATCTGTAGGACTAGGATATCTTAAATGGGATGAGATCCAAAGATGTTGTGAGATTTCAAATATCTTTACACCTAATCCAGAAAACAGAGGAATCTATGATAAGTTATTCAAGGAATATTTGAATATCTATAAAATTATGAGAAAACCCTATAAACGGCTAAATGAATAGTCAAATGTAATCTTTTAAAACCCAATAAGAACTTATTATTCTTATCCTTTTCTCTAAAATTTCTTAATCATTGATCTTTTTTGCGATATCTGAAGAAATTCTTCGATGAATAAATTCTTTTATGGAAATAATATAATTTTTCGTAACGGTTGATGTTATTGCTTTCTCTTTTAATTTTTTAATTAAATCCTTTATAGAGCTTTTTTTTACGGTCTTTAAGATAATTATAGTTTTATCAACATCTTCTAAAAACTTAGAAATGTAAAAAGCTAAAAATTTAAGTTGTTCATTTTGGTCTTCTTTAGAGACAGCAGAATTAATAATTGTTTTTTCTAGTTCTAAACCTGTTTTCCAAGGCATTTGAACTATTTGTTTGCGGGGATTCATAAGAAAAGTTGCTTTACTCTTATTTTTAACCAAAGCATAAAAATATGTAGCAACAGGATACACATCACCCGGATATGTAATAGTTTTTAAGCTTCTTGTGTTTTTATACATTTCTGGCATAACGTCTTCAAGAACATTATTTATTACATTCAAATTTACTTTAAATTCTTCCTTTACAATGATATATAATGGATAATTAAATAATTTTGCATGAATCAAACCAGCAAAGCATTGAAAGCCCATTATTTCAATAAATTCTCTTAAACTTATTGTTTTACCGTCTTCTATACTACCATCCTCTCGTGGTTCAAATTTAGCTAGAGATGATATCGATATATCAACAGTTTCATAGCCAATAATTCTTGCTTGAACATCTAAAAATACAATAAACACATGTTCTTTGCATGCAACACCTTTAGGAACTTGTATTTTTACATGGCCAAATTTTTTTTCGGAAAATAGAGTCATTGGGACAGGTACTGCTTTTGCTAACCCACAAAGTGGGCACACAACTTCAATCAATTTATATTGTGATGTTTGCATTTTATACCACAAAAAAAAATAGAATTTTTACAAATGTGTATTCAACACATAATTTTATACAAATATAAATACATCCCATTTTAAAAGATGTTCGTGATATCTACAAAATATAAGATCAAAGTCATATTTAAATATGGAACTTTAAAAAAAACTAAAAAAAAGGAAATAAAAATTTACTTTTATCGGTTTTCTTCTTTTTCATGATGAAGCATTAAGACTATTCCTAAAACTAGCATAGCAGAATCATCATCTAAATCGGGTGACATCTTTACTCCATAAGTTCCCTTAAGTAAACTCTTAAATAGTTTCTTACGAATTTCAGCAACCTCTTTATTATCTTTTAGGATTTTGAATTTTAAGGTAAAAATATTTCCTTTCATCGTAAAAACTTTGTTCTCACCCGGATCCTCAAACCAGTAACTTGGTTTAATCGCAACAAGTTTTCTTTTTAATTTACCTATATATTTATCCTCTTCTTGCTCTCCGCCTTTATAGAATTTATAAGTAGAACGCATTGAAATTACTTTTTCATGAACAGTTAATACAGGATTCTCATCAAGATCTCTTATTCGGTATGTGTTGCCAATCTTTATTACTTTTCCCGCGAATGTACCAATAACTTCTTTATTTAAGTTCATTATTTTACCTTTATCCTTTAAAGATATCATTTTTTCTTGAAGCATAAATTCTCTAGTTTTTTGTAACGACATTTTTTTTGATGTTCTATTTATTTAATTTATATAATAATTTTAGTACTACTTTAAGCTTAAAAATTTATTTAATATTATCTAATAAATTTTGTAGGTAAAAAACCATTAAGGAAAAATACAAATAAGAGAACTGAATACATTAATTCAATATAAAAAGAAAAAAATAAAATTTCTATGTCATTGCTTTTTAATTCAGAAGGTTATTTTTGTGAAGGAGAAGCGGAGAGAGAGTGGCAGTTCAAAATGAAATTTGGAAGGATATTATTAACTAATCAAGAATTATCACTTTTTAAAAAATCAACTATAAGTTTAACAGAAACTGAAACTATAATTGATAAATTCACTGATGGTTTTGAGATTCCCTTATTAAAAATTAATAAAGTATCTAATATAAAAAAAGGAAAAATCTATGTTGTAAGAATTGAAACCACAGATGGCTTTTTATTTTCTATTACAATGGCAGATAATAAGAGTTCGGGGAAGAAAAGGAGTATGGAATTAAGTGAATTAATAAATGGGAATATCTTAAGAAATATGTAAAAAAAAAGTGATATATAAAAGTAAAATTAAAAAAAGCCTTACTGTCTAACCTTTAATTGATTTCCCCTGTTCAAGTTTATCTAGATCTTTTTCTTGAAGTTCACGTCTCTGAACTTTACCGGTCGCGCTAACTGGCATTTTTCGAACAAATTCAATATATTTTGGACTTTTCCACTTTGTCATGTTTTCAAGTGCCCATTCTTTTAACTGTTCAGCAGTTATGTCACGATCGGCTTTGTATCCCTTTTTAAGGGAAACCCATGCTTTTACAGCTTCTCCAGTCGTCTCATCTGGTATGCCTGCAACAGCAACTTCATCAACAGCTTCATTAAGACCAAGTAGTTCTTCTACTTCTTTTGGGAAGACAGAATGCCCAGAAACTTTAATTAAAGATTTCTTTCTATCTCGAATCTCGACCCAACCATGTTCATCCATGAAGCCAATGTCTCCTGTAAGAAGCCAACGTTTTCCACCCCAATATTTAAGATTATCTTCTTGTTCCTTTTGTTCCCCTAAATAACCTAACATAATATGTGGTCCAGCACAACATATTTCTCCTGTATTTTCAATTCCAAAACCTCCTCTTTCTTTTGTTCCATCAGCGATAGGACCTGCTTCAAAGTTATCAGAAGGAAATATAGCCCAATCTGCACCTGGAATTGGTAATCCTAATTTTCCAGCCTTGGTTGGACCCCAGAAAGGAGCTACACTGTGTACAGGCGAAGTTTCCGTTAATCCATAACCAGCACGTATTGGACAAAAAATTGACTCGAAAGGATCCTTTACGTAAGAATGCAGCGGACCTGCTCCCTGCGTGGCGTATTTCAGTTTTTTCCAAAGGTCATATTTCTTCTTAAATTCATCAACACCCATTTCCTGTACAAAATCTGTAAACCTTTTAAACCACATTTCGACTCCTGTATATATTATTCCTTCAGGAGCATCTATCTTATTGACTGCTTCACATAGGACATCATCTGAAGGTGGTTTTGGGAATAGAAGCATAACCATTCCTATACCAAGAGCAGCATTCATGACACATGTCATACCAAAGCTATGAAAAAAGGGAATTGATCCTATAGTTATCACCCCTGGCCCAAGACCCGTCCAAGGTTTAACCATATTTAGATTAGCACTTAGATTAGCGTGTGAAAGCATTGCAACTTTAGGTAGTCCAGTAGTACCTCCAGTCATAAGATATATCGCAGGATCTGTCCATGGATCAATATCAACCTTAATTTCTTCTGGCTGTGTTTCCTTAATAATTTTATCCATCCAGTATACTTTATAATTTTCAGTTTCATCAGGTATCTTGTCTCGAGCACTCGGTACACCTAACTTTTCGATTGTATCCTCATCTGCAGTGAAAAAATCTACAAAATTTGAAGGTATTAAAAATTTTACATCAGTTTTAGGGAGTACGTCTTTAGGGCCAGCAATATATAGCATGTCCATCATAACAAATACTTTTGCTTTAGTCATATTTAAGGAATGTAATAGTTCCATTGGTCTATATTGAGGATTAATACCTTGTGCTATTGCACCAATATACTGACAACCCATATAAGCAACCACAAAATTGATAGAATTTGGAAGATCAATTGCGACAACATCACCTTTTCTAATCCCAAGAGTGTGATAAAGAAATGTCCCAAACCGTTTTGCATAATCAAATATAGTTCTTAATCTTATACGTTCTATATATGGACCATACACGAAAATACAGATATCATTGTCGCGTGTCTCATATAAATCAGCAGCCCTCTGAAAATATTCCCACATTGGTAAAATTTCTACGTCTTCAACATCTCTTAACTGTTTCGGTACATCTTTAGGCCAATAGCCTCCTTCTTCTGGGGGTATAAACCATACCTTATTTTCATCTATTAAAAATTCTGGATCGTTTAAACTCGGCATAAAATATTCACTTTCAATAAGTTTATTTATAAATATAGATAAATTTATAGTTTGTATATTATGATTGATTTATGATGATATAATAATTTAACGCGATCTAGAATTAGTTCGTGTTAAAGTAATTTACAATTTTGAAGAAAAAAATGATTCAAATCGATTAACAACTTTAAATTAATAAAAAAATCTGAAATAAAGAGTTTTTATTTTGTTTTTAAACCATTTGAGGAAATTATATAATGGGATTTAAAGATAAGCTTAAAGAACACTTAAAAGGTAAATTTTCTGAAGAACAACTTTCTCTACTTCCACGCGGATTTCAAACTTTAGGAAAAATTATAATCTTAAAGCTTAACCCAAAATTATATGAGAAAAAAAAGGAAATTGGAGGTGCTTGCTTAGAATTATTCCCAAAAATTAAATCAATTTATCTAAATAGAGGTCGAATAATAGGATCTTTTAGAGAACCAGAAAAAATTGAATTAATCGTTGGAGAAAATAACCCAATAGTTGAACATAAAGAACATGATGTAATTTATCGATTTGATATTACAAAAATTATGTTTAGTAAGGGAAATCTCTATGAAAGGAAATATCTCACAACACTAGTTAAAAGTGGAGAAGTTATTGTTGATATGTTTGCAGGAATGGGATATTTTTCACTACCTATAGCAAAACATTCTACTGTAGAAAGAATATACAGCATTGAGCTAAATCCTGAATCATATAAATGTTTAGAGGAAAATATAAAACTAAATCATTTAGAACAAAAAATTGTGCCAATTAAAGGGGATTGTAAGGTTGAGGTTGTAAAGCTTAGTAAATCGGGAATTAGAGCGGATAGAATAATCATGGGCGTTTTTCCAGCCCCTAAAGATTACATAAAAGAAGCATTATCTTTAGTGAAAGATGAAGGAACAATGTTTCATTACGAAGGAGTGATAGAAAAAGATGATTTTATCATTCTATTTAATGAATTTAATGAAATTTCTATTAAGGTAGGTTATAAGTGTGAATTAAAATCACATAGGACCGTTAAAAGCTACGGACCAAATTTATTTCATGTTGTTTTAGATATATTTGTGTTTAAAATTTAGATAATTTTATTTATAGAATAGAAGAAATATATCATATATAGAATTAAGAAGAGTGAACCAATTTTTTTTTAATTCAAAATTAAAGAGTATGAATAAAATTGAATGGTAAAACTAGTATTGCTTTTGATTATTCTCATAATAATTTTTTAACATTAGAATCATCAAGTTTTGGTGAATTTACACAGTTTTTATTCACATCTGGATATAAATTAGGCAAAATAGAATCTGGATTTAATTCTTTAGATACACTAGAAAAATACAATGTAATAATTCTGTCAACTCCAAGAAACACAAGTCTAAAATCAAACGAGATTAAGATACTAGAGAATTACGTGAAAAATGGAGGAAGTCTTTTAATTGTCAGTTCTAGTGGAGGAGATTATACTAATAGCACAAACTTAAATGAATTAACTCAAAAATTTGGATTTGAATTTGTTTCGGATGAGATTTATGATTCAGTTAATTATGTTAATCTTCAGAAGAGACCGATTATAACCAGATTTAAACCCCATGTGATAACTGAACAAATTAAAAAAATAGTTTTTTCAAGTTCTTGTTCAACTAAAATCTTAGATTTTATTGAAGATGAGAAGAATGTAAGAATACAAGGGGTATTGCAGTCCGGATTAAATAGTTGGCACAAACGATATGATGGCGAATATTGGATTGAAGAGGATATTCCAAGGATTCCATTAATGGTTGTTGTGGAATATTTTAAGGGTAAGATTGTTGGTTTTGGAAACCTTAGTATATTTTCATCTCTTGCACGTGAGTATGGTTTTTCTGCTTTTGATAACGATATTTTAATAGCTAATATTCTGAGCTTTTTAACAAGAAGTTTAGAATCTGAAGGAAAACCAGTGACAATTGAATTAAATTTAGATTTATATTATTGGGTAGATGATATTGTTAGAAAAGAAAAATGGGACAATGTTGGAGATCTTATTAATGTAAGTCTAAAATACTTTAAAGATAATTATGATATTATTATTAAAGAAATTAAAAAATTGCGATTAGAGAGAATAGAAAAAAGAAAAGCATATGAAAAAGCTATAGAAAAAAAAGAAAAAAAAGAGATTACTGAAGAGGAAGTAATAGATAAAGTTCCTGTTTTAGTAAGAAAGAAAGAAGATCTTGAAGATATTATGGATGCTTTAGGAGATATAACTGGTGAAAAGTATGAAATTTCTATAGAATTAGATAAAGAAGAAGTAGAAACAACTGAAAAGAAATCTTCAAAAGAATATACGGACGAAGATATAAATGAGTTTGAAAAAGGATATCCTAAAAAAGCAATCTGGCATGGAAAACCAACGATAGCATTTAAAGAGTGGCTACAAAAAAAATATAAAAGTTAAAACGATTATAACACGAAAAATAGATATTCTATTTCTTATTATTCAAACTATGGAACGATTTTTATTTGTGCTCGGCTCCAATTGGCAATTAAGCTTAGCAGAACTAGATAATTACCTTAATTATTCTCAAAATAGAGGAAAAATAATAGACTACTCTGCTAATATTGCAATAGTAGAATTTGAAAACCTGCACCAAGATAAACAATATATAAATAAACTCATGGAGATTCAATTTATTTTGGGGGGTTGTCAAAAGATCGCTGAAATTTATGATTTTATTGATATTAATACCATCCAAGATGCTTTTCCAGTTCAGATTAATAAGTATAGGTTTGTAGAAAAAACAAGGGAGAAGATACTTAGTATTATTGGCAATTTAATTATAGGAAAAAAAGGGATTTTTCCTAAAGTGTACGAAAGCATGTTTTATGCTGTTTCAATTTATCCGAATCTTTATGATGATAATTATTATTCGGATATATTAGTTAAACATTTTTTACCTTTCCTAAATAAAGAAATAATGGAAATTCTCAAACAAAAAGGAGCTGTAAAGGCACTATATTATCAATATCCAGAAAAAAATATAAAAAAAGGTAATCTAAATCCAATATTTCCACATCATATAATTAAATATGAACTTCTTAAAGAAAATAGAGCAGAGATAATTTTTGGCTTTACTGAAGAAGGTGTATATATCGCAAGAACATTTACAACTGATGATCCAAATTTTAAAAAGAAGATTGATGAAGAAAGACCATATAAGGAATTTAAAAGTGCAATTTCTCCAAAATTAGCATTAATAATGCTTAACTTCTTGAATATATTTGTAAATAGAGAGAAAAAAAAAATCCTTGATCCATTTATTGGAAATGGAACAATAGGATTGTTTGCGATATTACAAGATTTTCAAATTTATGGTTCAGATATTGATAAAAAGAAAGTAAAAAATACAATCCGTAATATATATTGGTTATTAGGATTATTGGAAGAAGAAATACCACCATTTATTGATAAAAGTGTTTTAAATCATGATGCTAAAAATTTATCTGATGTTTTTGAACCATACTTCTTTGATGGCATATGTACTGAACCAGATTTAGGTCCTTTTTACATAAAAAAACCTTATTATACCCAAGTTAAAGAATTAATAGAAAGAAATTTAGAACCATTATATGATAAATTCTTTAGGGAAGCCTATCAAATTTTAAAACCGAATTGTAGACTATGCTTCATATCTCCAGTTATTAGTACCATCGATGGGAAGGATATTCAAGTAAATATTGAAAAATTAGCAAGTAAAAATAACTTTATACTTATACCATTATTAGATCTCACCAGGATAAACAATAAATCTAATCAGAAACTTAAATTTCGAAGACAACATATAAAAACTTTAATTGATGCTAAAAAGGGTCAAATAACTAAAAGAAGATTGTATGTATTAGAAAAAAAATGATCTATGATGGAATATAAAGAAATCTTAGACGAAATTGAAAAACAATTAGAAGGCGAAGCTCACTTAGATGAATTAGCTAAAAAAAAACAAGATCCATTTAAAATTTTAATATCAACAATATTATCTGCACGTACAAGAGATGCTAATACAAGAATTGCAACAGAAAAATTATTTGCTAAATATAATACTCCAGAAAGCATAGTTGAAGCAAATATTGATGAAATTGAGCGGCTTGTAAAATCTTCAGGGTTTTATAAAGTTAAAGCTACTCGTATTAAAGAAGTCTCAAAGATATTAATTGAAGAATACAATAGTAATGTTCCTGATAACTATGAGGAATTATTAAATTTGCCTGGTGTAGGGAGCAAAACTGCTAATTGTGTATTAGTGTATGCTTTTAAAATACCAGCCATCCCTGTTGATACTCACGTACATAGAATTTCGAATAGATTAGGTTGGGTAAAAACTAAAAACCCACTCAAAACAGAAGTAGCACTAAGAAATACCGTTCCAAAAGAACTGTGGTTAAAATTAAATCGATTATTCGTAAGATTTGGACAACAAATTTGTTTACCAATCCGTCCTAAATGTGAGATTTGTCCGATAAATTTGGAATGTCCTAAAGACTTTTCGATGGAACTCGAAAATAGAGGTAAAAAAAAAAGATCTTTATGAGGAAATCATAAAAGAAAATAATCAGATTTTACAAATCTCAAATAATATAGGAAACTGTAATACCAAAATTTAAATATTTACGGAAAAATATATGAAGTTATATGAAGAAATCTTAAGATAATTTAAACTTCATTAACCTTGAAAAGATCAATTATAATCTAATAAAAAATATCAGTAAACAAGTTTAATTTTCCTTTTTCGAATGTAAAATAAATAACCGAGAAGAATTCCTCCTAATAAGCCAAATATATGTGCCCAAAAGTTTATACCAGGCATAAATGACGTTGCGATAAAAAATGCGAGATAAAATAATGCAAAAAATAAGAGAGATCGGTCATCAGTAGCAATAATTGTAAAAGCAACCCCAATTAAACCAAAAATAGCTCCTGACGCTCCTAAACTAATTACATCTAATGGAAGTAAAAATAAGGAAAACAAATTGCCAATTAAGCCTGAAACAAAATAGATAATTAAAAACTGGATTTTAGAAATACTTTTATTATTTTCTACGGTCGCACCAAATAAAAGTAGAGCAAACATATTTGAGAATAAATGTATGGGATCACCATGAAGGAATATTGAAGTTATAAGTCTCCAAACCTCATATTCATAGATTATGTTTCTGTTGATCTGTACCAAAAAAAGGGTTACTTCCTCTGGTGCTGTTAAATTTAACAATAAAAAATTTAGAATATTTACGAAAATTAAAGTTAATGTTATCCTGGCATCTTTTAAACTCTCAATATCTAGAACCATCATAACATTAAACCATGATTAGGACAGTTTACAATTTATTATAACAAAGTATAATAATTTGTTTTTATATTATTTTTTTAATATAAAAAATGATTGATATAATTTGGACAGAAACGAAAAAATCAAGGATAATTTTAAATCAAAAAAAAAGCATTTATTAGATACCTTAATTTTAAATGAAATCTTAAAAGATAAACGTCTAATAAAAGCTTTTATGGATGTTCCCTTAGAACAGTTTATTCCAGAAAAATTCATCAAAGTAGTTAGACTTTATGAGGATGTACCAAATTTATTTTATTATGATGAGCAGAATCCTAATAATTATAGAACGATTTCTGCCCCGCATATGATAAGCATAATGCTTCAAGGTCTTTCTTTGACTGAAGATGATGATTTATTAGTATTGGGGGCAAAAAGTGGATATATCGCAGCTTTAGCGCATAAGTTAGCACCGAAGGGAGAGATAATAATTCTTGAGGCAAATTCAGAAATCGCTAAAATAACTTCTGAGAATCTAAAGAGGTTAAAATTAGATGATAATATTTCTATTATTGTTAAAAATCCCCTTAATGGAATGCCAGACTTAAGCCCTTGGCAAAAGATTTTAGTAACCGGAGCTATAGAACAATCTAAAATACATCCTTTATTAAATCAACTTGATAAAAATGGAGGAGTTTTATTTGCTCCAATTGGACCAGAATTTATACAAATGTATACTCAAATCCTAAGACAGAATAATAAATACTTTGGACATAAAAAATTGCAGGTGAAATTCTCTCCACTAATCACGCAAGTTGAATTAGATGAGATTGAACTGATAACTGATCTTGATGATTATGAAATAGTAAACGACCATATTAAAGTAGATGATACTTTAGGTCAAGTTTCAAACAGAGTTCAAATCAAATATACTTCAGATATACTTGATGAAGTTTCATCAGAATCACATTTTAAATTAGAATCAATAGATAAGGAACAACAGAATTTAGTAATAACTTATTTAAAAAGTATAGAATTAATTATTAAAAATTTAAAGAAAGAGGAAAATATAGATAAATGTTTTACTTATGTTGAAAGTATTGAAACAAAACTCGATGATCTAAAAAAATACAAAAAATTATATCAAATTAAGATAAAAAGAATGCAAAACATCTTAAATCAAATAAGATCATACAATATTATAAGAAAGGAACTAGAGAAAAAAAAAATATCAGATTCAGAGATTATAGATAAAAAAATTGAAATAATTAATGAACAAATTGAAAAAATAAATATCTTTTTAGAAATACTTAAAGAGGATATACATCGGGTTAAAACGTTATATTAGATAACCCGAAATTTGTTCCAAAATTTCCTTATTGTCCAAGAAATTTCAAAACTGCTTTCATAAAATCAGGTAAGTCACTTGGCATGCGTGATGTAATCAAATTATTGTCTATAACAACTGAAGAGTCTTCGAATATAGTACCAGCATTTATCATATCATCTTTTATAGCAAAATAACTAGTTGCTTTACGGCCTCTCAGAATTTTAGCAGAAATTAAAACCCAACCCGCATGACAAATAACACCTACTAATTTTCCCTGTTCATTGATTTTAGAAACAAATTCAAGCACATCCTTATCTCTTCTAAGGTAATCGGGATTTTTTGTACCACCGGGAATTATTACACCATTATAATCATTAGGATTTGCTTCTCTTATTAATTTTTCAGGTTTGATTGGATATCCGTGTTTTCCTTTAATTTCTCTCCTGTGTAAACTAAGTAATTCAGTTTCATACCCTGCCTCATTCAATCTAATACGTGGATAGTGAAGTTCAAGATCTTCATAACCATCTGTAGCTAAAATTGCTATTTTAATTTATTATCAACTCGTAGATTTATTAAATATTAACAATATTTAAGAATCCAATATAAATTACTATAATCCCCATAATTATAAATACATAATTGTATGGGGGAGAAATTAACCTATACGGAGTCTTTTTTTTGTAATGTTCATAATTTTTTTCAAATTTTGATATAAGCAAATATTTTTCTTCTAGAAGGCATAGTAATTCTGTTAAAATAAACAAGATAGGGGAAATTATTACAGCTATAAAAGAATCGAATATAAATGTAATACCTAAATAGATTAAAAGCCATGATAAATATTGAGGATGCCTTACAATCTCATAAACACCCTTTTTTATTAATTTTGGGCTCTCTCCCTCATTAATTGCAGTTTTTAATAATTTGGTTGCTAATGTATGAATTTTGATTCCAAATACAATTATGATGATACCTATTAAAATGAACCATAACCAATATTGATGAAAATAACTAACATTTTCATTAAAAAACGGTTGAAAAAAGCTTGAATTTACAATTGGGATAAGATTCACGCAAATAATCCAAATTACTGGGAAAAATTTCTTATACCATTCACTCAATTTACTATCAAGTAGTTTTTGCTTTAAAATAAGTATCCAATAAGTAAGAAAATTTAATAGAAAAAGAAAAATTAAAACCAAAATTATTATAAGCATAAAATTTTCAAACCTATATTAATGCTTTTTAGCGATAAATTGTATAACATAGTTCTCAATATATAAAATAATTTATTTTTATCATTCTTAATGATTCAAAAGAAATTTTTTAATATTTTCCATATTTCCTTGCTGCATTGATAAAGGTTCTTACATTTCTAAGAGGAATCTCTTGAAAAATAACCGTACTTGGACCAATAATAAAATGTCTATTCTCTTTTAAGATATTTATTAAACTTTTTATATAATCTTCAACTTGTTCTTGATCTCCATAAGGAAGTACATGGCTAACATCACCAAATCCAATTATAACAAATTCGGGGAAATTATCATTAATATATTGTGGATCGGCACCTCCTTCCCAACCTTGTAAACCCCTAAAACCAGCACTCTGAAATGAAGGGATTAATTCTGTAGGGTCACCATCAGTATGAATTTGAGGAATTAAATTAGCATTTAAAATTACTGAGAGAATTTCTTTATAAAAAGGGAAAAAATCTTGATCCCAACGTTCTTTAGATATCATAGAGCTAGCTTTAAAAGCTACATCATCTAAGATTGCAACTACTTTCCCCCTATCTCCTGTAGCGTTAACTAAACCTTCAATATTTATTTTAGTTAATTCAGCATAAAATTTTATTAATTTTTTATAGAGCTTTGTCTTTTTATGGAAATTTCGGGAAAAAATTGGCATTCCCATACTTTTCCAAACTCTATCGAAGATACCATCAACCGTTAACACTGGAAATATATATGGAGCTAATTTTTCATAATAGTTAATTAATTTTGTTATATATTTGCTGTTATCAATTAATTTTAAATTTGCCCATAAATCATCCAAAATTTCAATGAAATGTATGAATCCTCCTTCATAATAAGTTGATTTTCGTTTTAATGATTGTCCATTTTCTTTGATTCTAATTTTATTTCCTTCATTATCTTGAACTTTAATAGATCTAATCTTATAACTTAAAGGAAATCGAGCAAAAATTGATTCAAATCCTAATACGTAAGGTATATCGAAATATATATTATTAAATAATCGTCCATGATAAGATTTCATAATTTCATGTTTATATTTGGAAATAAATCCCTCTCTTATATATTGAACGTGAGTAGGAATTCTATCTAACATATTTCTTTTCTTATCATCAAAAACAGTAAGATATCGTTCACGAGCATTCATAAATAAATTATTTTTAAACAATTTCTATAAAATATTTCTGATTGAAATCAATTAAATTTATTTCTTACTTTAATATTATTATATAAAATTCGAGGTATTTCATAATGGAAGAGGAAGAAGAAAATTTAAGTAAAGAAGAACAAGATTTATTCTACGAAGTATTATTTAAAAGATTATTAGATATAATGAGAAAACCTGAGATGGATTTAGATCCTTTTAGAGAGATGATAAATAGACTTTCAGTGTTAGCGGGTATTTTTAGTTTCAGAGCTATGGTTTCTCTAATTCCTGAATTAGTTGCCTTTGCCATTAGATATGGAATGGAATTGGAAAAAGCATATGAAGAAGAGCAGTTGACTTTAGAAGAAGACATACAAGGATTTGATCAGGAAGGTCAAGAAAAGCGTATTTCAAGGATTCAAAAAGATATTGATAAACTAAATATATATTTATAATTACAAACCAAAATTTGATATTTTTTTTAAATTCTTCAATTATATGAGTCCTTTAAAAAAATAGGAAAAAATAAAATATTTTAAAAAAAATACTAAAAAAAATTAATCATATTTACTTTTAAAATCCTTTAATTTGTTCATTACTTCATCATATAATGAACCTACGATAATTTTTTCTCCAAGAACTTTTAAGTCCTTTGCATATGCTAGAATTTGATGTAGAACTGGTCCAGGTGGAAATTCATCTCTTCTTCTTTCTAATAAATTTCCAAAAACTTCACTAGTTGGGGCACGCTCAATAGCTTTATATAAATCGATAAAGACATCATGGATTTTTCCAGCTTGAGAGCCAGCTACATGTGCTTTTGGGGTTTCTGTGCCTGCAGGAGGAGCTCCCGAAGGACTTGATGTTTCTCCTCCACCTCTACCTAAAACAATGACCACAGGTTCTGATCGAGGATAATCACCTGAGCCAGAGCAGTTATAGTTAATACTCACAGAAGACCCTCCTTTTATCTCAGCAACTTTTACATGTAATTCTGATAGATCACCTACTTGTACTACTTCATGAGTTGTACCCTCGGGAGGAGTAAATTCGGTTAAACTAAAACTTGAAGGAATAATATCTTTAACCAGTACATTTTCTAATTCGACATCTCCTTTGTTTTGGATTCTTACACCGATACTGAACTCACCTTCGGCAATTCCAGGTTTAATACTTTTAAGTGTTTTTAATTTACGTTTTACGTATCTTACCTTTAATTCTGGTTCCTCATCAGGACTCCTAACAAATGATTTACCTTCTACAGGACTATTAATCTCAATTTTCACTGGAGACATATATTTTGTTTCAGTAGGTGGGCGTGGATTCCTTGCTAGAAGAGGATATGAAATTACCATCTGATTTCCTGGAAGAAATTCATTCGAGAGATTATGTAATTCAACATAAATTTGATGTTTTGTGGAAAAATCTTGATCACTAGGATCTATCAGTATTCTTTGGGTAAACTCCTCTCTTGAGCTAATATCAATATCTGCTAAAGTTATTTTTATATCTTTAACTAAGGGGGGAATAAAATCAGGTGGAAGCTCATCTGATAAGAAAAACTTTTCGATTATTGAAGAACCCTCATTTACGATTGTATTGACAATTGATATATCAGTATTAGCATAGGCATCAACTTCTGGTGGATTAATAGCTTTATCGATGGTAGCACTTAATACGTTGTAAACCGTTGATTCTTTTATAATTTCACCAACGACTCTAGGAATTACCACAAACAATGGTGTAGATCCAATTTCAGAGCTTAATTCTGGTACGTCTTTAGCTTCAACTTGAAAATCAAAATCCCATGATTCAGCAGGATTTAAAACCCTATCTGGAGTTTGTGATACCACTACCTCACTTCCCGTGGCAATTTTTTGAGTAACTTTAGCATCTTCTAATTTTACTTGGAATTCAGATTCATTGATAAATTCCACATTACAATCCCACATACCGGGTTGAGTCCCTTCATCTCGGTCAATTCCACTCATCGAATCAGTTAATCCTCTAACTTCAGGATTCATCATTGTTAATTTATAGTTATTAATTAAATAATTAACAGTTAACACTCCAAGGTCTTGAGCTGCTAATTCTTTAATATTCACAGTAAAGAAAATCTCAAGTTCAGCATTTTTTTCCACCTCAAGAGATGTTATCTCCCAAGAAAGTATTCGTTTCCCCTCTTCTTCTTTCAAGGATGCGTCACCAAGACTAGGATCCCTCATCTCAATTTCTTGAATAAAGGCTGGCATGTTTCTTTTAACTTTTATATCTAAGATAGGTAAGTTCAGGGGATTTGTTAGTATAAGTTTTAAACTACATTTGTTATCGGTTTTATAGAGAAACGCATTGTTTACTTTACCAGAATCTGATTTATCTGTATCAAAAATTTCCTCAACCTTTAAAGAAGAATTTTTAAGATCTTTTATTTCATACTCCCTAGGAAATTCTTGAGTCGGATTTAGTGTTCCTACTGTGATTTCCTTTGAATCGATAGATGTATTGACATTCTCTTTAACATCACATAATAAATTCCACAATCTACTTTTTTGTGTTGGATTTTTTACGATAAGTTTTCCATTTCCAGTTATTTCTTTTAGATTTTGCGAACCATCAAGAATTATGTGCTCCTCATCGGTAATATCTATAATTATAAGATTTTGTGACATTCGATACTCTTCTCGTATTTGTATTATTTAGATTTAGAAATAATTTTATTCAAAATTTGTTATCAAAATTTTAAATAATAATAAAGTAAGAAAATTTAAAGTTTACTTAAACCATAATGTTTTTAATATAATTTTTTAATTGATAATCAATATCGATGACTTAGAATTATAATTATATTAATATAAAGCACTGTGGTTAACAACAAATTTTGGCAAGTTGTTAGAAGATTTAATAATCTAATGAGCTCGGCAATTGAGGGCCCAAATTGTATATTTGTTTGTCACGGTGATTGTTGTTCAATCAAGATCAATGTTCCTAAAATTCTAGCTCAAGAGTATATTAAAAAAGGAGATGCAACTAAAGATGATTTCATTAGAGGCGATATTTTCAGTTTTAAATTAAGATTTGATGATTTGAAGGGAAAATGCTTCTTATATAATAAGAAAATTAATGGTTGTTTAGTTCATAATTCAGGAATTAAACCCCCGCAATGTTGGATTTATCCTACGAAATTTTTTAATCCAGATAATAAAGAGATAAGTTGTAAAAGGGCTAAAGGGTGGAAGATAATTAATTCCGAGAAGACAAAAGAAGCGGAAAAAATGCTCAAATATTACATTTTCCTTTGTCAACTTGAGGCCAAGAAAGAACTTAAAGAGATTAAACACCGCTTTAATGATAATTCATCCAAAAATCATTTAAAAAGATTACTAAAACTAACACCTCCAAGTCAAATGGCTGGTTTTAAAGATACTTGGGATTTCATAACCCCTTTACCTGCTGAAGGTGTCTCATTACAATTAAAAAAGTTTTGTAATAAATTTAATAAAAAATGTGTAGAAGAATACCTCGAGTGTAGGTCAATTTGTGATAAAGTAGTTCAAGGATTGTTGGACTTTTTACGACAAAATTTATTTCAATATGTAAAAGATCAAGGTCTTGATACAGAAGGAGAATATCCTTTTTTCAAAATGATTGAATTCGTTGAAAATAAGAATTTTTAAATTAATAATTTTAGGGATATTTTTTGTCGGATATCGTTCATAATTCTAAATAAAATAGAGACAATCATATTACAGACGTAACACATCGTTTTAAATATTATTTGGATAAATATTGAAATAATACTTATATATTATATAAAAGTAGTATGTGTTATGTCATTAGGAAATAAACGCTTAGTTGATTTAGCTAAAAATGTATTTTCTGAAAAATATGAGTTTGTAGAGGGTCCAGTAAAAAATAAGGGAAAATCTGGTAAGTCTTGGACTTTTGATGCTATTGTTAAAAATAACCTTAGTACATTTGGAGTATTCATAAGAGACTGGAAAAGGGAAATTTCTATTACTCAGTTACGACAACTTCATAAAGCGTGTATTGACACAAATATAGAAGGGGGAATTATGGTTTGTAATGTTATTACTGATTTTTCTCGAGAGTATAGTTCCCAATTTGGAATCCAACTTCTCTCCAGAGGGCATCTTATTTCGACCTTACGAAGAAGAAGATTTCAAAACGATTTTTAATATTATTATTGCTTATTCGCTTGTTCTATGCAAAAAATTTGTGTCATATTTTTAATAAAGTTGATTTAAAATGTTAAAAATTTATAAATCAATGTAGTACAAAGTATAATATAGAACAAGGAAGAAATTCAAGCGATATAATTTTGATATTTGTTTATCAACTAAAAGAAGAATTAGAAGATTTTGAGCAAATCGAAGCGAAGGAAAATGTTCCATTATTTGAATTGTTAGATTCAGATAAAATTCTACTTTTTGTTGACATGCATGATGGTAAAGTATGGATTTGGGAAGGGGCAAATACAAAACCTCGAATGAAATTTATTTCAGTACAAGCAGCAACTCACATTAGAGATAAATATGATAATACCTTTATAATTACATCTGTAGACGATAAAGATGAAACTGCTGCTTTTAAATTACTGGTAGGTCTCATATAATTAAATTTAATAAATTCACTCACATGAATTGTTTTTTAGTAATTTCTTATTTTTAAATATATTAAGAAGTGAATTTCAATAACAAGATTAGCAGTCTAAAGTATTATTATAGAATTAATTAAAAAAGAGGGGAAAAAATTTATTGCTTTTAATAAAAAGAATTATATTAAACATAAAAAAGCAGATTTTTCAGACTTCTTAATCTGGAATAAACGATCATTAAGAAAAGTAAAGGTAAATTAAAAAAAGAGCAAAATCTTGAGCAATAAGAAAGAGAATATTGAAGAAGAATATGTATTTGAGTTCTATGATGATTTTACCGAATCTTTAGAAGAAGAACCGACGAAATTCAAAGAACAATATAAGGAAATCAATTTTCAAGATGATTTAAATGAGGAACAGCTTGAAATTATTAATAATATAAAAGGATCAATGTTAGTTATAGCCGGTGCTGGGAGTGGGAAAACCAGAACTATAGTTTATTCTGTCGCAAAATTATTATCCTCAGGCGTAAAACCTAGTGAAATTATGTTAGTTACATTTACGAATAAGGCAGCTAATGAAATGATTAAGCGAGTAGAAACACTTTTGGGAAAACGTCCTAAAGGAATTTGGGCAGGAACTTTTCATTCTATAGCGAATCGTTTTATTCGAAAATATGCAAAAATGCTAGGACTGAAAACAAACTATACTATAATGGATGAAACAGATGCTAAAACTCTAATGAAACTTTCAATAGAAAAAGCTAATATAAAAGAAATCGAGGAACGATTTCCTAACTCCAAAATGGCAAAAAATATTTTATCCTATTCTTTTAATTGTAATAAATCGATTAGAGATGTAATATTATGGAAGTATAATCAATTTGATACTGAAAATATTATTCAGAAATTAGAAGAAGTATTCAAGATTTATAAAGCTAAGAAAGCAAAAGATAACTTAGTAGATTTTGATGATCTATTGATATATTGGAATCAATTATTGGATGAGAGAGCTGTTGCTCAATTAATTGCTAAAAATATTAAATATGTTCTTGTTGATGAATATCAAGATACAAACTACGTTCAGGATGAGATTATACATAAAATAATTAAGTATAATCCAGAACATAATATCATGGCAGTAGGAGATGACGCTCAAAGTATTTATGCATTTAGGGGTGCTAATTTTCAAAATATCTTGAATTTTGAAAAGAAAAATCCGAATTGTAAGAGGTTTACAATAACTTATAATTACAGAAGTGCTCCTGAGATTTTAAATTTGGCAAACGACTCAATAAAGCATAATAAAAATCAATTTAAAAAAGCTATGCGCTCTACACGCCCCAAAGGAGTATTCCCATTTCAAGTGAATTTAGGAGATGACATTGACCAAGCAAGATTTATAACAAATCAAATTTTAAAATTACGATCAGATGGATTTGATTTAGAGCAGATAGCGATACTAGTTCGAGCAGCATCTCATTCGCTTAGAATTGAACTAGAATTAAAAGCAAAAAATATCCCTTATGAAATTCGAGCAGGTGTTGCATTCTTTGAAAGAGCTCATATAAAAGATATGATTGCACATTTAAGAATTATTGAGAATGCATATGACGAAGTCTCATGGTCTAGAATCTTTTCAATTATTCAAGGGATAGGAACTTCCTCCGGTTCTAAAATTTTCGAGGTAATTTCAAACATAGAACATCCAATTGATGCTTTAATAAATAAGATGTTCTATGCTGAAAAACTGAAAGGGTCTCGCATATCTAAGGAAGGCATAAGAAATTTAATCTCTTATGTAAAAAAATTAATAGATTTTACCCCAGAGGATAATCCTTCAGAAGTCATTAAAAACTTGGTTAAAGTTCTTGAAGAACATTTAAAATCCAAATATGATAATTGGCAAGAGCGAATAGAAGATTTAAATCAATTAAGTTTGTATGCGCAAAATTTTCCAACTATTCGGAAATTTTTAGAAAATTTAAGTTTAAATTTATCAAGTTTAGAATCTAGGACTGTTCAATCTGGAGATCAAGCAGAGGAAGAAAAACCTTTAGTGTTATCTACAGTACATAGAGCAAAGGGACTTGAATGGCGGGTTGTATTTATCCCTATGCTATGTGAAGATTCATTTCCTTCGAGCAGAAGTATAGGTGATCCTGATGCATTTGAAGAAGAACGCAGAGTATTTTATGTAGCAATAACAAGAGCAAAAGATCAATTGTACCTTGTTTCCCCTTCGATTAAACCTGCTTACCGAGGGCCTCAAATTGTAAGGCCATCCCAATTTGTTTCCGAACTAAACACTAAGGTTTATAAGAAGTCTTCGGTCCAATTTAAATCGCAGAATAAAAAAGAGAAAATAGATAAAAAAGATTTATTTAAATCAGCAATAGATCTTTTATAGACTACTAAATTAATTCAGTCTCTGAACTTTATTTAGAAAGATAAATAATAGATTTAAAAGACCATAAAACAAATGTAAGTTTGTATTAATACAATTTTTTATTTATTTAAATTCAATAATAGTATTATTTAATAAGAGATGGGAATAAAGATAAAAATGATAATTAAAATAAATCCTCTTGAAAGTACAATCGAAATTTTTTATGAAAAGTATATTCATCTTCATGGATTTGTCAAACTTGAAGCTGAAAGTGATGATAAAAACTATTTTATTATTATTCAAATATTAAATGAGCAAACAATTTCAGATTATGTCTTTACAAGGCAAAAATTGAAGAATGTAAGAATTACTGACTATATTACAGCCGAATTAGAAAACGAATTACAATACGTAATCCAAGGCCGTCCAATTATATGTACAGAAATAGATAAGAAAACAAAGCATAAAATTGATCATACTGTGAATGTTTTTTTCATTATTGAAGACTTAATGGAAAAAGAAGTCTTAAAACCTCATTCGATGAAAATATCAGAAGACCAAAATGATAAACCCGAATTTTTAAAACAAATTTTCAATCCTGAAGGAATATTTATGGGAAGTTTAGCCTCGGAAGCAAGAGTTAACGTTTTTTTTCCGTATAAATATATAATGTACCATTTTTTTATTGCTGGAGCAACAGGAATGGGAAAATCAAATTTAAATCAAGTTTTTATTGATGGTTTACTTCAACATAATGCAAATGTTATTTTAACCGGTAAGGGAACAAAAATCTCTATGCTAGCAATAGATATGCATGATGAATATGCTCTTGGATGTATTGAATATGGCTTAAATGATATATGTAAAGCAACCCAATACAACAAGCGTCTATTCGGAAAGTGGTTTTATCTTTACCCCAATAAGGGTATACCTCCTAGTGAAGTTAAAAGCATGGCAGAACCATGTGTGATTAATTATCAAGAAATAAAACCTGAAGATCTTTTCGCAACAGGAACTTTCAATGACTTACAAGTTGGAGCTATTTTTTCAGCTTATAGAAGTGATCCTGATAATTATATAGAAAATTTATTAACTGATGGTTACAAGCCCCCAGGAGGTCATGATGATAAAACCATGGCAGCAATTAGAAGAAGAATGCATTGGTTGGAATATTCAGATATGTTTCAATCTAATGTAATTAGTAAATTACCAAAAATAGTAAAAAAGTTAGAGAAAGGAGGAATTATTATTTTTAACTCCTCTATGATTTCTGATTTGGAACAATTCTTATTCAATGGTGTTTTAGCAAGGACATTATTCGATATCAGAAAGTCTCTTAAATCATCAACTGATCTAACTACATTAGAAAAAAAACTTAGTCAAACTTTGCCAAAAAACTTTTATGATAATTATAAAGCCAATATACTGAAAATTTATGTAAAAACAAGCACTTCAATAAAGGATCCTATTGAAATGCCAATAATTATTTTCACAATTGAAGAAGCTCCAAGTATTCTACGGCCAGAGATGATGAAACATAGCAATGTATTTAAGGATATATCACGACAAGGGAGAAAATTCAATTTAGGTTTAGAGGTTATTTCACAACAATATTCTCCAATTGATGATACAATTTTATCAAATATGAATACAGTGATCAATTTACCATTAAGATCTGATACAGAAAAAGTAGTAGCGACTAAAATCTTAGGAGGTGGTATCCAACACAGTGATCTTGAATCATTAACTGGAACTAGAGGAATTGCTTTAATTTCAGGGATTTGGCTCACAAATTTTCAAAAATTAAAAATTCCATTATATGATGAATATTTTAAGAATATTTCAAAAACATTTTATGAAGATTTCGCAAAAAAGATGGTTTCCCTAGGTAATAATCCACCTCCAACAGGGTTACCATAAGACAATGTTATAATTTTTTATAGGTGAACCATAATTTCTTTCGATTTTGAATTAATTTCACTGGAAAAATCTTTTGAAGAAAGACCTAACAGATCAATTGATGAAGAAATCAAAAAATTTAAGGAATATATTCAAGAAAGAAGAGTTAAATGGACTGAAGAAGAAAAGATTGAATTAGAAACAGATAAGTTTGATAACGATGAAAGTCTTAAAAATTCTAATTCTATTTTTAGTGAAATGCCTCATTACTTGATTGAAGGTGAATTAACTGAATATATTGGTAATGATTATAAAATAATCGGTTTTGATGAGAGTTCTAATACATTTAGTGGTACATATGCGAAATTAGCCTCGTTTAAATTTGGAGAATGCCAAATTAGGTTTAAAAATGGGGAATATATTAAAGAAAAAATCATGTATAGACCAATCAGTACTTATATTGAAGATAATGAACATAAACTTATTATTTACCAGACCGTCATAGAAAATTTTATAAAAACCATAAAGAGAGACTTTTACGTGGGCACCTTAAAAGATAAAGTAGATAAACTAATCAATTGGTATAAATCAACTTATAAACAAAAAATTGAACAACATATTAACACTCATGATTTTTATTATCCAACCTTAGGACATGTTATAGATCGAATAAGGACTGCAGATGAAATTCTTAAAACTTTAATTAGAATTAAAGATGAGAGTAATTGGGGTAAAAATAAAAATATTGTATTTCTTGGTGATGGGATACAAATGTTTCGTCAACATATCTTTCCCCCTAGTGCCTTCACTGAATTCTTTTATAGATTGATTGAGACATATGATATAAAATATTATAGTTTTTCAAAAACATGTCGTTTAAGAGATGCCCAAGGTAATTTTATATTACCTATTTGGGCAGAGATTTTAGATAAACATAATTTCTTAATAGAATTACCTGATCTCTCAATTTATACAAAAAGTAAAGCTTACATTACAAGATTGCAGGAAGATAGTTCAGCTCTTAGGTTTGATATTTGTGATTATTTAGATACAAAAGATGCTATTAAAGCTCTCAAAAACCTAATCCCATATACTCCGCGGGGATATCCATTAAGCTTAAGCGGAGCTCATGAAGCAAGCACACTACTTGTATCAGAATATAATAAATTAGAGGCAGCATTTTTAGAACTTCAATACAATAGAAAAACAAAAAAATATACACAAGAATGGAGGAAAAAAGTTTTAGGATAATGATATTTATTGCAAATATTAAATGGATAACTGGGGGAAATTAAAATGGTTAAAATGGTTCATATGTCCGATAGTCATTTAGGATATAGAACGAGAAGAGGAACAATAATTAAGTGGGCAATTGAGAATTATTCAAAACCCTATGAACAAGAAATCTATGATGGTTTTTTAAAAATTATGAATGATGTTTCAAAAATTAAAGATCTTGATTTTTTAGTTCATTGTGGAGATATATTTCATCATCCTTCTAAATATAGCTCATATCCTCCCCCTGAGCCTGCAAGAAGAACATTAAAACAAGGTTTACAACTTTTTTTTAACAATACAAATAATCAAGTACCATTTATTTATATAGAAGGCAATCATGGTATTTTCAGAGGATATGAATATACTCCCTTTGAATCCCATATAGATAAAGATCAATATCCTAATTTATATTATTTTAAAGAAAGAGACCTTATCGAAGCTATTAAATCAAATAAACCGTTGTTATTAGAATTTCAGAATAAAAAAGTAAGATTTTATTTATATCCTTATTTTGAATTTAAAAGTTTTGAAACTTATACATCCGCTTATGATAATTGGGTACAAAACCAACAACCAAAAGATAGTGAATATATAAATATTGCTGTAGCTCATGGTTCAGTTGGTGATGAATCTCTACATAATAAGGTTAATTCCGATGATTTTAACTATGACTACGTTGCCTTAGGTCATGAACATGGTTATAAACAAATATCAAGAAATCACTACTATTCTGGAGGCATATTACCATTGAATTTTAAAGAAAGATATGAAAATCAAGCTTATATAATTGTTGATATCGATGAAAAAACTAGAGAATTAACTATAAAAACTGAATTCACAGATAAAATACTAAAGAGAGTATTTGAAATTATTAAAATCGATGTTTCTCCCCAGGATTCATCAAGAGATATAATAAGAAAGATTGAAAATGAAGTAAATGAGTATACTTTAAATGAGGGTTTTAATCATAATAATTCTGCTAGATTAAAGTTTCACTTTGTAGGAGAGATTTCATTTGAAAAAAATTGGCAAATAAATGACTTAATGTTGAAATTAAGAAGAGAGTACTTTTCTCAACCTGAAAGATATAATATATTACAGTTAATATGGAAAATTTTTGATATATCTGAGACTCATGAGGATGATATAAGTGCTGGAATAATCCAAGATTATATCCTTGAAAAACCAGATGATGAGTTTAAAACGTTTGTAAATGAAAAATTGAGTGAAGATAATACAGAATATAATGTGGATAAATTAACTGAATTTGGATTAAAAGCAATTAAAAAAGCACTAAGAATAATGGAGAAAGAAAAAGAGGTATAAATTATCCATGTTAATAACTAAGCTCAATTTTACAAATTTCATGGGATATAAACAATTGAATTTACCTAAAGGTAAGGATGAATTTCCAGGTGGATTGATTCTGATAAGCGGAAGAAATTCTTTTGGGAAATCAACTATCTTGGAAGGGATTCTTTTTGCATTCTTTGGACCCAGAATTTTTAAAGGACGAAATGCTGCTTCATTCATAACTTATGGCACACAAGAAAAAGCTAAAATTTATGTATATTTTACCCTCGATAAAAGAAAATATTATATCTATCGAAAATGGGGTAGAACAGGAAGTATTACCACAAAATTATTTGAATTGCCAGAGAATAGGAAGATTTACCAAGAAATAAAGCAATTTAATGTCGAAAAATTTTTTGAATTATCTTCAGAGCAAGCAATGAGTACTGTTTTTGTACGCCAAGGTGAAGTGGAAGAATTAGCTAACAAAAGGGGAGCAGAATTGCGAGAGATGTTAATTAACTTATTTCGCTTAAACATAATTGATGATGCACTTTCTTTTTTAGATAATGAATTAAAAGGAAAAAAATATGAAAAAGAAAATCTTGAAAAATCAAGAGTACCAATCGAACGAATTAAAGAAGATATTACCCATATTGAAAAAGAAAATAATCAATTAAGAAAAATAATTGCAGATCAAGAAAACAAAATAGAGAATTATAATAAAAAGGTCAAAGATTTCCCTTCAAATGAATTAATCTCCAAATTAGAAAATTTACATAGAAATCAGAAAAGTACAAAGGATAAGTTTTTATCATATGAGAATGATTTTAAGGCAAAAATCAAAAAAACAGATTTACGTTTAGAAGATTTAGATTCTCAAGATACAATAAATAAGGAAATCGAAACTTTAACCAAGAATAAGTTTAAAGTAGAAAGAGAGAAAGATGAAATTGATAAGAAAAGAGAAGTAACCGTTAAAGGTTTAGGGAAAACTAAGGGAAGAATAGAAGATGTAAAAAAATCTATCAATAAAATGGAAAAAAGTCTACAATTTACGAAATTGAAAGAGGGAAAGGAAATAGCGCAATGTCCAACTTGCCAAAACGAGTTAACAAAAGAACATTATAACGAAATCATTCAGAAATTCACTGAAGATATCAATATTAATCAGAATAAAATCAATTCTATCTCACAATTATTAACCGATTTTGATAAAGAAATAAAATTAATTCAGATTAAGTTGGATAAAATTAAAGAAAACATCACTATTCATCAGGGTCTAAAAGAAGATTTCGAGAACTATAAAAAGTACGAATCAGAATTAGGAAAATTTGATGACGATTTAAAAATTTTTCTTTCAAAATATAGAGCTCAGATCAAAGATTCTAGTCTTGAAGGTATAAGAAAAATAGCAATTGAAAAAGAAAAAATAACTACAGAATTGAAAGCACTAATGAATAGTTTAAATGAGAAGCACGCAAAAGTTCAAGCTAATCAAGAAAGAATAGGAAATCTCCAAAAAGAAATAAAAAAAATGAAAGATTTAATAAAAAAAATAGGAGATTATGAAGTCGATATAGATCATATCAATAAAGCTAAGGAATTTGTTCGAAGATTTGTCACTGAATATATGGTCGTGAAACGTTTGGTTAAAAATATTGCTTTAACCACTGATAAATATATTAAAGATTTTACTTCTGGGCAATATAGTGATTTACTACTTGATTTAAGTGGAACCAGAAAAACTGGCTTGTCTCTAAAAATTAGAGATAATTACAATGGTGAATATGAATCAACGGAGGTTCTTTCAGGAGGTGATCGCACTGCTCTGGGAATTGCTCTTCGGTTAGCCATATCAGAATTAATGAGTTCAATTCGACCTACAAAAGATTCACCGAGAAGAAATCCAAAAGTAGACTTTCTACTGTTAGATGAACCTTTAGCTGCGTTGGATGAAACTCGAAGAGAGAGGATTCTCAAGCATTTAATAAAATCAAAATCTTTTTCTCAAATATTTCTCATTACGCATACAACAATTCCCCCTGATATTCACGCCCATAAAATAATTGTTGATAAAGATGTATCTACTGGAATAAGCAAAGCGAGATTTGAAAAACCCACAGTTATTATTTAATAACTAAAATTCTTATGAGAATATAGAAAATAAAAAAAAAAAATTTAAGCAAGCGAATTTATAAATCTCTTGCCTTTACTGTCTTTCTATTATTAGCCTTTGCTCGTCTTATAGAATTATCAAGCATTTCCATTATGAGTTTATTTAAAGTTTCCCCATCAAGAACACCACTGCTAGTATTGCACCCTTTCCCCTTAATAAATTCTCTTATCTTAGATTTAACATATAAAGGTTCTACTCCCTTTTTCGCCATTTTTATCTTCCTCTTTTAGAATTTTTTTAGTAATTTATTTAAAATCGGATTTAAAATTGAATTAAATAATTTTTTTGTTAATTATTATTTTCCTAACTATATTATTAAATGTTTGGTTATTTTGCCTTAAATTTGATATTTCCTTTTTGTCTTGAGAAAAAAGAGGAGAGAATCGAGTTTATTGACTTGTTGAGAGGGTTATTAACAAGAGAATATCTTCTAATATAATAACACATTAATATGTAACCTCCTTTTCTTCTTTCACAAATAAAGTTAAATTGATTTTTTCTTACAATTTCGATTTTCAATTAAAAAAATTAGAATTAAAACTTAAAATTAAATAATTGTTATAAGTAGAATAATAAAAAAAAAGATAAGTTGTGTTATTTTGATTCAGCGAAGAATAGTTAATTTCACTGTTTATTTTGGAGGAGAAAGTACAATTTCAATGCTAGAAACATTGTTGCTTTGTCCATTTTCTCCTTCTAGTTGCTCAGTGCTGAGAACGATGTCTTTATATT
>JABXKB010000236.1 GCA_013375485.1 Promethearchaeota archaeon
AATCAACTTGAAAAAAATCATCTTTATTGCTATTTTACTCACTAATTAAACCTTCTGTTGAGAATTCAAAACGCTGATATTTTAGTTTACTGAACAAATCTATAGATTATCACACATAAAATAATACATCAAGATATTTTGATATTATAAAGAAGAACGATAAAATTTTAATAATTAAATATAAATTTATAACTCTATAAGAAATATAATAAATAAATTTCAATAAGAAAATAATATTTTCATGTTATCGTATTTACCGTGCAAGAAATGCGGAAATGCCCTTCCAATTATTAAGGGATCGGTAGCTAAGTGTCCTTATTGTGGGGCAAGAACTTTATATATGGAATCGATATATTCCTTCAAATATTATTTAAATGAAATTTTACATCTTACATCAATAAAAAAGGATAGAAATATTAATGATTCAGAAATCAAAAGAAGAAAATCTTTATTTGAATCTTTTTTCTATAAGCTAAGTTCGGATTTTAAAGAATATAGACATATAATTATAACCAAATTGGATTCTATTAATATTGATCCTATAAAGTTATATAATTTAATACGTTCTGCCGGTAATTTTGAGATTATTATTGAAGAATTTTTGTTAAAACATCTGAAAAATGAGAATATTAGAAAAAAATATCAAGAATTCAGAGATCTCGCTTATATAATTAACAAATCATCCTTAGGATTATATTTTAGTTATTTAGCTAAAAATTCATCCTATCTTGAAAATTGTTCTAAATACTATCATTTTGCTGAAAAGAGCTTCCAGAATATTGTAGATTTTTGTAATATTACAAACTTTGAAAGTAATCATTCCAAATTATACAAAAAAAAGGGCTTATATGAGATTATCACTGAATTTGCATTAATATTACGAGGAATCCTAAACAAAAATCCCAAATACTATTCAGATAAGTTAGAAAATTTATTATTCAAATTGAACAAAATTAAAACAAATGATTTTCAGAAATATACTTTATATGCTCAAATTGAAAGTATTTATCAATTAGAGCGCGACACTAGTGTACTGTTAGAAAAAGTAAAACTTGATAATCCATTTTTATCTCCCGATCCCCCAGAAGAGGATATAATATTTAATACTGAGGAAAATCTTGAAAAATTAAATAATGTAACAAATTGGATTCATGACATCTCAGAAAAATATCAAAAATACCAAAGGAATCTTTTGAAATTACATTCAGGAAAATTTATTAAATATCTTGAATCATATCGTACTCATTTTATAAACTATAAAAACAGAAATCTTGAAAAATTCAACATTTTATTAGAAAATATAGTTTCAAAAGCTTTTAACTCTTACAACTCTGAAACTATTGAAGTATTAAATACATTAAGTGATTTTATTCATAATAATATTTTTAATGAAAAAATTATTGAGAGAATTGAAATTGAACTGGCCGATTTAGTCAAATTAGATGACATGTTAAAAAAATTCATTAATGAAATCTTTAAGAAACCATTGATTAGGAATCTTAAATCAGATTATTATAAAAAACTGATTTCATTTACTTCAAACAAACACTCAGAATTTGATAAACATATCCTAAAATGCATTAATCGAATGTTGCAAGAGTTTCAAGAAGTTAGAAGTAAAAAAATCTTATCTTTGGAAGAACAAAAGAATCAGTTTAGTTTAGAATTTAAACCTAATCTTCAAAAACTTATTAATTTAAGTTTTAATTTGGATAAAGATGCTTTAGAATATCCCCTTTTCATTGATATTAAATTAGAAAATAACATATTAAAGAAAAATCAATCCGAAAGCATTAAATTAGTAATTGAGAACCCTAATTTGTCAGAAATTAAAGACATTAAGATCTATTTCTTTTTACCAAACTCATTTCTATTTAAAACAAAATCTACAAGTATTAAAAGACTAAAAGCAAATGAAAGGAGAACGATCAAAACAAAGATTACTCCAATTAAAACAGGTACATTCTTGTATATGGTTATGATTGAATACCAATATACAAATAAAACCTTTTGGATGCCTTCAATTAAACTTGAATTGAAAGTTGATAGAGCTGAAGAAATTCTTAAATATCAATACTACAACTTTCTACATATGGGTATTTATCATGATGAAATTGAAGCTTCAAGAATATTTAATAATTTACGCATATTAGTTTAAACCAAAATTTGAATTTTGATTAGTTTATAGTTTAAAATGTAAAGTTTTTTTAATTTAATTTATTCTTGTAATTTAATAATGAACGAAAAAGAGATTCAAGAATCTGAAAATTCTAAAAAAGGGAACATATTTAATAAAAAAAGTTGGTCTTTTTGTCCTGTTTGTGGAAATAAAATTCCAGAAGTTCATAATCTTAAGTTTTGTATAAAATGTGGATTGAACCTTCAATATCTTAAAGAACACAAACAAATACAACCAAAATCAGCGTTAAATCCATATATAACACCAACTATTTTACCCCAATCTTATATACATCCAATTAAATATGGACCTAAAAAAATTTTAGATGAAGAAATACTTGATACAAAAGACCATGAATTATGGGGGTCCTTGCCTTCTATTGGGATTCCTTTAGGTGCCTTTCTTTTAATGGATTTAGTAACAACAGGAATTTTCTTTCTTATCATGTTCTTTTCTTTTGATATGGAGATTCTTTACGATTTAATATCTAATCCTTATTTTCTAATATTTAGTTCATTTTTTGAGTTGATCTTTATATTAGTTCCAGTTTTATATGTAGCAAAATATCTCCAAAACCCCACTCTTCAAAATAGGCTAGGATTATTAGGTTTTACTAGAAAAGGTTTTGATAGAGTAGGATTAATTAAAGAAATTTTAATAGGAATAGGATTTGCTATAATTGGAGTATTATTAGTAGTTGGAGTTGGCTTTCTAATTGAGATTCTTTTAGAGGTCTTTTTTGGTATTGAGATTATCAGAGAAGTTAGCGGTGCTACTTCTGATGTAGAAATAATCATCTCATCTTCAGATATTCTTAGCTTGATCCTCTTATCCGTAGTGATGATACTTATTATAGGAACCTCTGAAGAGATATTATTTAGAGGATTTATGCAAAAGGGTTTAACCCGAAGATTAGGAAATTTGGGTGGATTATTAATTACTGCTTTTATTTTTGCTATAATTCATGTTATAGGTGTTATTTTATTAGTATTAGAAAGTCCAATGGTTCTTCTTATTTCATTTCTACTGTCATTTATTCCTTATTTTGCCATCTCACTTTTACTAGGATTAATATATTATTGGCGAAATGAGAATCTGATAGCAGTTGTAATTACTCATGGTGTTTATGATGCATTAACAATAATTCTAGCTTTCTTTTTCTATAATTTATTCTAGATTTGATTCTAAATCAAAAATCATGATACAGAAATTTAAAGAAGCAGCAAAGGAAAAAAGAAGTAATATTGGAATTGGGTTAGGAACTTCTGAATACCATAATCAGAAAATCTTACAAGCAAGCTTGAATTTTGTAGCATTGAATAAAGCGAATGTATATATTTTTGGTAATTCAAATTTTATAAACATTCTTCTTGAACAAACTCCGAAAAATTACTTAAATTCAAGAGTTAATTTTATTGAATGTCAAACTCCTGAACGTGTAATTTTAACTTTTTTAATCAATAAAACAATTCAATCTATTGTAAGGGGTTCCATGAGCTCAAATAAATTCTTAAAAAGTCTTAAAAAAAATTTGAATATTAGAGAAACTTATAGATTAGCATTACTGGAAACAATTAATGAGCACCAATTCTTCTTTGGTCCAGTTGGTATTGATGAGTGTAAGAATTTTGAAAATAAAATTAAATATTTAGACTTAGCAATAAAAAAATTGCAAGAATTTGATACAATTCCAAAAATAAGTATTTTAAGTGGAGGTAGAACAAGCGATACTGGTAGAAATAGCAAAGTTGATAAAACAATTCAGGACGCAGAAAAAATAGTTGAGTTATTGAAAAACAAATATTCCAATTTGAAGATCTCCCATGATGAGATATTGATCGAAAAAGCTATCGAAAGCAAATCAAATTTAATAATCGCCCCTGATGGTCTCTCTGGAAATCTTATTTATCGTACATTAGTTCATTTAGGGGGAGGTAAAGCATACGGGGCAATTTATATGGGATTAAGAAATACAATTATTGATACATCTAGAGTAGGTGATTTTTCTGAAATACAAGGAGCCTTATTATTAGCACTTGCTTTATCAAAATAATAAGAATATTTAAAATAAAAAAAAGGAAAAAATTAATATATTTAACTTAAAACTCCAATAAATCCCGCGATTAAAATAATGCCACCACCAATAACACTCGCAAATATAATTAAGAAAATACATATAATTATGAGGATTGCGGGAGTGTAGTGTATTGGCTTGAATCCTAATAATATAACAATAATTGCAAGAACAACCGCTGCAATCTCGAATTCTATACCAAGGCTCCAAATTTCAAATATATTTATTAAATGAAATATTGATTCTATTAACGCAACAATCCCACCAATTAGTGCAACAGTACACATAACTTTATCTGTTTTTTGCAACTTGCTCCATACCATTTTTTACTCAACTTTCTTTTTTTATGTATTTTTTATCAAAAAATAGATTAGAACAATTTATAAATGTTAACAAAAATATGTAAGATTGCATTAATAAGTATAAGAGGAGGTTACTTATTCCTTATAAAAAGAAATTAAGAGTATTTTTCAATAATATAGTTTTGTAAGGAACAAACATATTTTTCAAGATTTAATATTAAAATTCTCTGCTCTACCTCCCGAAGATACGGGACATCTAGATAATTAAATAATTCTTTCAATCTGTTAATCGTATTGAACAATTCTACGATTGTATTCCAATCATTTGCCCATTCATAATCTTGAAAATCTTCTATTTGTATAATCTTTAACCACCACCTCTCAATTTTTTAATTTTTTGAGTAATGAACAAAAATTCTCAGTAAAAAGCATATAGATACTCAAGGAAAAGTAATTTACATTGTCTTAGAATTATTGAAAAAAAATAAAATGAATCAAAATGGGAGAGGGGGGAATTGTTCGAGGCTCCCGATACGAGATCCCATTGAACCCCCGACCACTTGGCCCCCAGCCAAGTTTTAGGCTACAAAATATTATTTTTATAGTATCATACCAAGCTAGACTACCCTCCCTTTACCAAATGGGCCTCAATTTTTAAAGATTTTATTATCTATCTCTTAAAATCAAGAGATAATCAAAGAATTAAATAACTAATCTTATTAAAGTGTTGGTATAGACAAGTAAAACTAATATTCTAAAAAAGTTTTACCGTTAATAATTATGGTTTTTATTATACTATATAAAAATTAAAGTTCAAATAAAATAGAACAAATTAACTACACTAATAATTTTTATATTCTTTTAAGGGTTTTTTATATTAAATTCTATATTATTTTTATCTATATTTTTTAAAAACATGCGCTCTAGAAAACCATTTATTATCTTTTGGCCTCAGTATTTCGAAGCAAAAAGAAGTCGAAGTAATGGTAGACGCCTTCCTAAAAAATTTGCATCAGAAAAAGTTAGTTTAGAAGATATTTCTATGGCAGCAAAGAATTTAGGTTATAACGCTCAAATTGAAAGAGGTTATAAATATTCTAGAACATGGTGGGATGATACGGGAAGAGTTTTAATAGATACAAAGGGGAAAAAAAAAAGTAAAGTAATGCTCGAAGTTGCGAAAGAAATTAGAAAACTACATACAAAAGTTTAGTATTCTCAATTATGCATGAATTTTCCTTTGCTTATAATATTTTTAAAGTTGCTGAAGCTACAGCACTCAAATATAATGCTAAAAAAATTTCAGAAGTATTACTTGAAATAGGGGAGTTAACACTTATCGTTCCTGAACTCCTTCAGCGATCTTTTGAAATGGCTACCAAGGGTTCAATAGCAGAGGGGGCCAAATTGACAATTAAAATGACTCCTGGTAAAGTTCAATGTCGAGAGTGTAGTAAAATCTCAGAAGTGTCTTTAACTCGAGAAGCGCAATTAACTGGACTTCAACTCTTTAAATGCTCTCACTGTGGAAGCAACAATACAGAAATAATTGAAGGAAAAAAAGCTAATGTAAAAAATATTAAAATTCAAGAATGAATTATCCTATATTTATTAAAATTATTTTAGACAAGCACAGTTTAAAATTAGATTAAGATAGAATAGATTAATCTTCATAAAATAAGTAATCATACCTCTTATGTATGATTTTATCCATAAGATATCCCCCAATTGAGAAAAAACTTCCTAAAAATATTCCTATAGTTCCAAAATTTACATTGAAATAGTTCCAAAATGAAAAATTAGACCCCCATTCCATAAAACCAAATATTGAAAATAATATTTCCATAATAATTATCCAAGTTATTATACCAATTAAAACAAATCCTCCATATTTCATAAATCTAATATCTAAATCTTTCTCATCATTAGCAAACTTCCTAGCTGTTATAATGATTTTAATCGCCATACCACCGATTAAAAAGGTAATTAATAAACCTATAATCATGATCAAAGGGTTTGACACAAAAGCAAAAGTAGTGCTGTTCATTATGTTGTACCATGTTGGTATAAATTCATGTATTGTTATCAATCCCCATAACCAAATAGTATAAGAATCAGATGGATTACGAATAATTAAACTAGACGCTGCTGGAGTTAAAATAGAAATAAGAATTAAAACTCCTCCAAAATAAGGTAAAATCCATAAATACCTTACTAATAATGTTTTATCCATTTGGTATCTATAAAATATATCCTTATAAAAACTTTCTTTGAAAATCGAGTAAGTTTCAAAATATTCAAAAAATTAAAAAATATGCTTTAAGAATTTTGACTAAATAATATAACCTTATGTAGTAAAGATATCCTAATTAAAATTTCTATTAATTCTTAAATTAAAATACCATTTAAAAGTCCGTGCTGTCCAGGTCTGCTAGTTATTCTTGCATTCCCTAATTCTGTTTCAACAATAGCTCCTTTTGTCAGGACATGCCTTCGATTCAAATCCTTTGAAGCTTCATTACTCTCAAATCGTAAAATTCTGACTTTTGTTGTTTTATTCGTACTTGAATCTGTTACATTAATAAATTGTGACGCAAATAGCTTAAGCTTAAAATTTCCTCCCATAGTTCGTTGTTTCTTCTTTTTATCCGTACCTATTTCTGTATCAATTCTAGGACGTTCAAGTTCTCGTTTTCTTTTCTTCCTAAAATTCTTGTATTTCTTTCCAGTATATTTTCTTTTACTACGTGCTTGACTACGAGCCATATAAACTAAACCATATTAAATTTATAGTAGTAGGATTGATAAAGATGGATATCTTTAAAATTTTATGTAATTGTCATTGAGTTATGATTTATTAAAGTAAAATAAATATAGAGCAAATTTTTATTTATTATATATCACTAATCTAGCTATTCAATAAAACAGTATCTAATTCACAGTATAATGATGG
>JABXKB010000237.1 GCA_013375485.1 Promethearchaeota archaeon
TCTGCAAGTAATTTATGTTCAAAATAAATTACTGGATTATTTTCATATATAGAAGAAAGCATCAACCCACCTGCATCGGCAGGATTGGATGGAACAACAATATTTAGTCCTGGTATATGAGCTAGCCAACCCCATAGGCTCTGTTCATGTTGTCCAGCATCACCGTATCCACCTCCACAAGCAGTTCTTATAACTAGAGGAACATTCCATTTATTTCCTGAAAAGAATGATATTTTGGCCGCATGATTAAGGATGGCATCCATTGTTACACCAATGAAATCCACTAACATAATTTCTACAATAGGACGTAATCCTGCCATTGCAGCTGTAACTGCAGCACCAACAAAGGCACTCTCACTTATAGGTGTAGGTTTCACTCTTTCTTTACCAAATCGGGCAAAGAGATTTAATCGCAGGCCATGCACATCTTCTCCCATAATAATAATATTTTCATCTTCTTCCATAGCTTTAACAATTGCACTTTCTATTGCATCTGCGAATCCCATCTTAGTCATTTTTCATCCCTCCTTCAAAAATTTCTAATGCCTTATTAATAATTTGCTCTATTTCCTTAGTTACCTCTTCATCTATTTGTTTAAGACGATCTGGGTCGTTTTTTAACTTTTTCTGAATAATAACTATAGGATCTACTCTTTTCTTAACTTGACCTCCAATTTTCCGCAAAAGCAAAAGAACCTCATCTAAACTTTTACCAGCATATTCTTTGAGAGAATTGGCAACTTCCGCTAGCATATTAGGATTTCGATTATATCTGAGTAGTGGATCTCCAAGTAAATGCCCTTCTGTGTGCACGCAATGAGCGTGAATAAATTGAGGTCCACCTTTATTACGGATTTTGGAGATTGCTTCGTTTGTTACTTTCCAAACCGCTTCTACATCAGTACCATCAACTTCATATCCTTCAATACCAAAACCTTTTGCTCTATCTATTAAATTTCCTCCTGTAACTTCATTTGTAATTGTAGTAACCGCCCAATCGTTGTCTTTACAAACGAAGAGGACTGGTAAATTCCAAATTGAAGCTAAATTCATCGATTCAAGCATCATACCTTGATTTATTGCCCCCTCTCCAAAGAAAGCAACAGCGATATTTCCTTGCTTTTTATATCTTAAAGCTAAAGCAAATCCTGTGGCTGCCGGACCTGATGAACCTACAATACCTGAAGAGGCGATTAAATGTTCTTTAGAAAAGAGATGCATATGACCTCCTTGCCCTGCACAGAGACCTTTAGGATGACCTAAAAATTCTAATAGTAATAGAATTGGATCTATTCCTCGTATTATAAATGGGGGTGTTCCACGATGATCAACTGCTATAGCATCGCCCTGCTCTAATTGTGAAACTACACCTGCCATAATTGCTTCCTCTCCAGTTCCAAGGTGCATTTCACCTGAAATCTTTCCTTTTTCCCATAATTCCTTTACAGCATTCTCAAAAAGGCGACTACGCAACATACTTCGATAAAGTTGCCATATTTCGACTTCAGCCATAACTTTCACATGAATTATTTTCTTTTAATTTTTTTAATTTCTTCTTTTTTAATTTTCATCTATTCTTACTTTTGTAGTTTTTGTTTTATTTTAATTTGATTCCACAATTTGGGCAGTAAAACTTATCTTGATTGCGTTTTTGACCATAATTCGTATAAAATTATAGTCTAAAGCATTCTCAAAAAGGAGACTAGCAACATACTTCGATAAAGTTGCCATAATTTCTTTATAAATACTTCTTTTGGAGATATATATGACTCCTTATCCTAACATTAAATTAAAAATTTAGAAAAATGCTATGTTTCACTTTTCTTAAAAGAATAAAAATAAATAAATCAATTTTTTATTCTATTTCAGAGATTTTTTAGTTTTCCTTTTTTTATAATCTGTCTATAAATAAAAAGGTTTTTTAATTGAATTTAAACCCTGAACAATTAACTGAAAAGATAAAAGGAATGGAACTAACTGAAACTGTTGAATTACTACTTTCAATATTGTCTAAATCGAAAACTGTGGAAATTAAAATAAAAGCAGCTGATCTCTTAACTCAGTATGATGAAATTGGGAACACGTATTTTCAAGATATAAAAAATCTTTTTATGAATGATCATCATCCTCAATTGAGGCTTAAATTAATTGATTTAATAACAAAATATTATCAAAAAGAAGGGATCGACTTCTTAAAAGACCAATATAAAAATTGTAAAGATGGAACAGTCCGAAAATTTCTTATTGAAATGGTAGAACAGGGAGATCTAAATGATTCAATACAATTTCTTATAGAAGCTTTAAATGATTCTGATTTTGAAGCAAAAAAAGAAGCTATAACTCTCTTAGGAAAAACTGATGCAAGTGAAGCAGTGAAACCATTAATTGATATGTTTCATTTCAGAAATATTGAAATTTATAATTCTCTGATTGAAGCCATTGTAAAAATTGGAAAAAAAGGGAACTTACAATCAATTAATAAAAATGTAGATACAGAAGATCTTTATATCAAGAGAGAAATTCCTGTGATACTTGGAAAGATAAAAAGTAAAGAGAGTGAAAAGATTTTACTTAACTTTTTAAAAGATAAGGATTCAATAATAAGGAAAAATTCAGTGAGAGCCTTAGAGAAAATAATTGAATTGAATAATGTAAAGCATATTTTAGAATTATTAAAAGACCAAAATATTGAAGTAAAGAAAGAAACTATTCGTGTTTTAGGGAATGTTGGAAGTAAGAGGGCAATCTCACCCTTATTCGAAATACTTAAAGAAAATGATGCAAAAATAAGAAATCTTGCTAAAAATGCTCTTTATAAAATTTTTAACAAATCTAAATCATTTGACCCTCTTTATGAGATTGTAAAAGGAAGAAATATTAATGCAAGAAGAGAAGCAATAAAATTACTGGGAATGTTAAAAGATGTTAATGCTATTGACTTTCTAATATCAATTTTCAATAGTAAAGTAGCAAGCATAAGAGGTTCTGCCTATCGATCACTATTAAAAATTTTAGATAATAAAATAGATAATAAAATTTTTGACGCATTATCAGGCAAATCCTGGAAGACTAGAATGTTTTGTGTCAAAATCTTAGGTGATATTGGAGATTTAAATACTATTGATCAAATCTTTAATTTAATTGAAGATGAAAATGGAAGTGTTAGAAAAGCAGCTATCGATGCGTTAATCAAATTTGATAGTACAGAAGTTATAGATTTTGCAAATAAAGCACTGAAGAGTCCAAATTGGAAGACTCGTAGAGCAGCAGTCAAAATATTGTTAAGAGCGGGAAGTAAGGAATCATTTAATTCTCTTATTTCTTGTTTAAATGATGAAGATGTATATATAAAAAGCTGGGCCGCTATGGCATTAGGAAAACTTAAAGATATAGATTCTATTGAACCTTTTATTCAATTATTAAAAGAAAATGATGATAAAATAAGAATATCCGCTGTTAAAGCCCTAGGTGAAATTGGGAATAAAGATGCGATTAAACCTCTAATACAGGAGTTAGGAGACGATAATTGGGACGTAAGAAAAGAAATTGAGAAAGTTCTGAATCAGATTGATCCAGACTGGATGAACTACTTATAAAAAAACATAAATATTTAAAATTAATAAATTTCTTAAAGGTTTTTAGTTAATAATTAATATAATTTAACTAAGCTTTGAATATAATCCTGTAATTTACTGAAGATTAGGTTTACATTAGATTCCTTTTTCGCAATCAATATTAAAAATGTTTTAATGTCACATTCAAAAATAAATATAGTTTTTTCTGCTAATTCAGTAATAATTTTATTAATCTTTCTATTACCCATTGTTTCACCAATACCTACAGCACTTTCTAACACAGAAGCACACATAGATGTAAAATTTTTACTATTGAATTCATCTCCTATAATTTCTATTATTACACCCCCATCTCTATAGGCAAAAATAATACCATCTATATTTGCTTTCTGATTTAACTCAAGAAGGAGCTGATTTGCTTCGTTAATCTTTCCCAAATTAGAATTATTCATATAATTCATTAAATAATATATTTCAGTTTCTATAAATATGGATAATTAAATAAAACTATTGAATTATTATATTATATATGGAAAAAGCGAATTCTGTTAAAAAATTAGCTGAATTAATAAGAAATTCGAATGGGGAATTTATTGAAAACGAGTTGCGCCCATTTTTAAGAATCTCTAGTAATACTCTTAATCATGAAGGTATTATAGAAGCTAAAAATTATCTTGTTTCTTATATCTCACAATTTTCTGAAGAAATAAATGAATATAAAGGGGAAATTAATCCCCTAATAGTTGCTAGAGTTGAGGGGAAAATCAAAAATTCATTATTAATCTATATGATGTATGATACACAACCTATTAGCCAAGAAAAAGAATGGATAAGCAAACCTTTTGGTGCAGAAATTAAGCTTCTACCGCCACCTCTTGATAAATTAGGTAATTGCATCATAGCAAGGGGAGCCTATAATTCAAAAACTCCGTTGCTATGTTTTTTAAATATAATTAAAATTTTAAAAGAGTATAAGAGTCTTCCTGTCTCTTTAGTACTCTTATTTGATGGTGATGAAGAAAAGGGTTCACCTTCTCTATTAAAATTCCTTGAAAATGAGAAGTATAAAAGAATATTCAAAAATTGTATCGATGCTTATTATCCAGCAACCAAACAAGATCTTAGACAAAAATCTATTTTAAAATTAGGTTATAAAGGGATTTTATCATTGACAATAAAAATTTCATCAGAAAATAAAGAACCGCATTCCGCTTTTAGTGGGATGATTCCTAATCCTGCCACCGATTTAGTTTCTCTACTTAATACCATTTATTCTAACAATCAATTCAATATTAACTGTTTAAAACATCCATATATACCTACAAGTGAAGAACAATCTCTATTAGACGAAATTTTGAAAGAAATTAACGTTAATAAAATAAAAAAGAAAGCGGGTATAATACAAACAGCTGAAGAAGATCCCCAAAAAGTATTTACTAATTATTTATATAATCCTACCTTTAATATTTCTACCTTAAAGTCGGGCTTTTTAGAGGAAGGAACAAAAAATTATGTACCTAATCAAGCTATATGTAATATAGATATTAGATTTGCGCATAATATATCAAATGAAGATATTTTTAAAGAAATTAAGGAAAAAATCGAGATATTCTCTAAGGAGACCAACTCTCATATTGAGGTTATTAAAAATATTGGATATGATAGTTCTCGAGTAAGGATTGATTCTTCTCTTGTTAAGAGTCTTATTAAAAGTGCAGAAGTTTTGGATGTTTTAACTGAAATATGGCCATTAAGTGCTGCTGCGGCTCCATTAAGTAAAATTCAGAAAGAATTGGGATTACATTTTATTACTGGCGGGTTAGGTATTGGGGGTTTTGCCCATTCAGCAAATGAATTTATTCAATATGACTCAATAATTAATACAAGACTAGCTTATTTTTATTTCCTGAAGATATATTCAGAATTAAGAAAAAAAAATTTATAATTTAATCAAATAGTCCCATTAGACCCCTGCTTTTCGCCTTTATAGCATTTTCAGGACATAATTCAGAACAACACAAACAAGAAATGCATTTTTTTCTTGAAAAGGTTGGAAAATTGCCTTCTATAAATTCAATTGCTTCTGCAGGACAAATTTGAGCACATTCACCACACTGTGCGCATTTTGATTTATTTAGATCAGGAATTTTTTTAATTATTTTATAAGCTAGATGTCCAGTCATGTAACTGATAAAATTTGTCATAGTATTTCCAGGGACTTTAAATTTAGGTGTTTGTTTTTTAGCCTCCTCAAGTGGCATTCCATAGATTTCGATATTTTCTACATTTCCTATTCCTAAATTTCGCTCTATTGCGTTTTTCACATGAGGTACATTTTTTATTTTCACTTTTCCAATTTCCAGAGCTACAATATCTAAAGCTAATTCATCTGTTCCAGCAAGAATTAAATCCCATTTATTCATTGTTCCTCCTCCAGGACCAGACATTCCTTCCATTATCTCCTGCAGATCATATATAATTAGCCTATTTGGTTTATTTTTTACAATCCATGAAAAATTATCTGTAAGAACTTCTCCAAATTGTTCAGCAGTTTTTCCTAATAAATGATATTTAGCTTTTAGACCTCCTTGTATAATTCCCCAATAATTTTTCATTGCTCCTGTCATTGTTGCTTCTATATGAGATTTTAAACGAGGTAAGTTGATCAATACATCACAATCTTTAATAGCCTTGGCAACACGAATTTCTTTCAAACGTAAAGCACCCTCTATCTTTTCAATTATGGGAAGATCTCTTTCGAAATCTACAATTTTTATGCCATATTTCTCACAAATCTCAAGTAACCCAATTTTTTCCGCTACATCAGAAGCTGTTTTTCCCTGTTGTCCAGGAGAATCTCCAATAGATACATTTTTCATAGAAACTCCTTTCTCTATAAGATAAGAGATTACACCTTCAACAAAACTTGGTTGTGTGCATGCATCTTTCTTCGAGGTAAGTAAATTTGGTTTCAAAAGAATCTGTTTAGATTTTGAAAAATCAAATAATAGAACGTCTTCCACTAATTTTATTGCCCCAATTACAGCTTTGGGAATTGATTCATAATCATTTACGTTTACAATTCCAACTCTAGTAGACATTGTTTAAATCAACAAAATTTTCTTTCATATTTATTATATTTCTACTTATAAATTGTAAAAAATATTTTAAATTTGAGATTATTAGGTATCTAGAACCAATTATTTTTATAAATCTAATATATTATAATTGTAAAAATTATATAAAAAGAAACATCAAAAATAGTCAAGTAAAAAGTCACAAAATAACAATTTTAACTAGTTTTTGCTTTTATAATAATATTTATAAATATCGAATGTCAATATATGTAATCAACCAAGTGGAAAAAACGGCTGAGAATAATGGCTGACGCAATGTTTAAAATTGTATTTTTTGGAGATGGTGGTGTTGGGAAAACCACTTTAATTACCCGATACTTAACCGGTGTCTTTAAGAGCGATAGTTTTATAACAATTGGTGTTGATTTTCATGTGAAAAAGGTCGATATTGATGGAAAACGAGTTAGTTTACAAATTTGGGATTTTGCTGGTGAAGATAGGTTTAGATTTCTTATGCCCAGTTATGTTATTGGGGCATCTGGAGGTATCTTTATGTTTGACATAACAAGATACACCAGTCTAAAAAATTTTAACGATTGGATTGAAATCTTCAAAAAAGGTTTTAAAGGAGATAATCACCAAATGCCAGTTCTTATGGTAGGGAGCAAACTAGATCTTGAGTATAAAAGAGCAGTTTCTAGAGAGGAGGCATTTGAAATAGCTAAAAAAAATAACCTTTTTGGCTATATCGAATGTTCTGCTAAGAATGGTGAAAACGTCGGAGAAATTTTCGAAGAAATTGCTCGACTAATGATGTTAAAAGCAGGATTAATATAATAAAACC
>JABXKB010000238.1 GCA_013375485.1 Promethearchaeota archaeon
TTCTTCAAATTTGATTCAAATCCTAAATTTGACGAGTTATACTATTATTTAAAAAAGGAAATCCTTCAAAAAATAATTAATTTTATGAAGCAAGAAAATAAAGCATTAAAAATTACAGAAATATCAGTTGGTCTAAAAAAGAATCATAATACGATTAAAAAATATCTGTATATCTTAAAAGATCTGAATTTAGTAAAAGTTGAAAAAGATAATAAAAGAAAATTATTCATATTTGACACAAAGAAATATACAAAGGTTAGAAAATTAATACAAGGTGTTTGAGTATAAAAACTTCAAATTCATTCCAATCCCATTTAAATTTTAAATTATATATTTTAAATTCAGAAAATAATCTAAATAAAAAATCATGAGGAAAAAAAATAGATTTTTAAGTCTTATTGCTCTTTACACTTTTTGCGTCGTGATTTATGCCCTTTTTTTCCTATTTCGCATAGAAAATAATTCAATATTTCTCATTCTAACTATAGGTAGTGTTGCAGTACTCTCTACTAGTACTGTATATACAGTTATACATTCTAAAGGTATTTGGGATGAGAAAATAAATAAAAAAAAATTTTTCCCTGAACCAAAATCAATCAAAATGAAAACAGCTAATATTATTGAAGATTATATTGATGCTATGCCTTTAATTGAAGACTATGTTGAATCAGATGAATCTTATAAGGATATGCCAATAATTGATAAATATATTTTTTCAGTTTTTAGTCAAGACGAAATAAATAAAATAAATCTACTAGACTTATCAAAAATGGACAAGATTTTATTTATCCGGGAAATGCTTTACTTTGATCCAAATGAGAGAAATAAAATAATAGAAAATATGATGAAAAATAAAGATAAAGCTGATGAAGAAATTACTTATTCACCAGTTCTGAGCCCTACTAAAATTGAAGATCAAATCCGAGTTTATATTAGATCATTAGTTGAACCTGGTGAGAAAACAAAAATAATTATAATTGATACTAGTGAAGTAGTAGGTATAATCAAAGACAAAATCAGCAGACTCTTTGATTATGAACTAGAAACTTTTCTACTTTCTTCTGGAGGGATAATATTAGATGAAAACTCACTTATTAAAGATTACGATATCGATGATGATGATGAAATTGCTCTAATTCCCTCAAGAAAAGAAAGAAGTTAAAAAAAAAATAATGTAGTTTTATTATAGCTTGTTTTGTTCTAAAAAAGAATTTAACCAGCTGTACTTGCTGGAATTAAAAGTATATCGTCACCATCACTTATATTATAATCTTTTAACACTGAGCTCTCATCCATTGTAACCCCACCCGATGATAAATGAAAATCAGCAGGATCTAATCCAAATAAATTTGCTACCGTTTCTTTAACATCTCCCACGTTATTAACTGTATTTACATTTAATTTTTGTTTTTTTTCACCCGGCCCTATAGTCGACATAAAGTATACGGAAATCCTTTTCCCTTCAGTAATAACTCTAGTTGCTGGAGTTTTGGATTCAACTACTTCTTCGGGAGTCTTTGAAGAAGGTTCATCTAATTCCTCGTCTAAATCTTCGTCTAATTCTTCATCTAATTCCTCATCAAACTCATCATCAAAACCCATATATTCAACACCTATATTCCTATTAAAATTAATAATTTTAGAGATTTTTATATTGTTTTTTATATTTTCTTTATGAAAATTATAGAAGTTATAATTAATATATAAATCGATTAAGCACATAGAAAAATTTAAATAATACAATTTCAGATTGCAAACACTTTATAGCTAGTAATTATATAATTTTATTAAAAGATAAAGTAAATTGTAGAAATATCATGAATGATGAACCTATTCCCAAATATCAAATTCGAGAAAAAACTCCTGATGAGGAAATTGAAACACTTTCTGATAAAAAATTACTAAAAAAAATAAAAAAAGAAAGACTGAAATTAGATAAAGAAAAGAGTGAATGGGAAAAAGTTCTTAAACAACTTCAAGATTATAAAGACAACATTGAAGATCTTGAAAAAAAAAGAAAAGATAAAGAACTTGAAGTTAAATACCTTCTTGAGAAAAGGGATATCTTACAGGATGAATTAAAAAAGGCGAAAAATCAAATTGAACAACATAAAAATCAACTTGCTACCAAAGAACAACAATTCAGAGATAAAATCAGAAGAAAAAATGATGAATTAGATCAAAAAAACGCTGAATTAGAAAGATTTCGAGAGAAATTAGATAAAATCAGAGAAGATATGGGTAATGAGAAAAAATTTCTAGAAAAGGAAAAAACAAGATCAGAAGACCGCATCAGGCAAATTAAAACAAAAATTCCGGGAATGGAAAGAAGAGAAGAAGCTTTGAACAAAACTATTAATGATTTGGAAATTAAATTAATGGATTTAAGAAATGAAATTAAACACCTAACTAAAGAAAAAGATAATTTAAATAGGGAGATTAATGACTTAAAGAGGGAAATTACTGATGAAAAAAATAGAATCTCTGATGAAAAAAGAAAACTAAAAGATGATAGAGAAAAAACTCGTTATAAGAAGCAGGATTTAGATCTGAAAGCACGTGATATTGATAAGAAAAAAGTAGATCTCAAAAAAAATAGAGATAAAGTTGATAGAGATGTAAAAGATTTAGAAAAAAGAAGACAACAACATGAAGCAAGATTAAAAGAATTACAGAGGAAGATTCCTTCAGCAGAAAGTAAATTTAACTCGTTAAATCGTAAAATTCCAAATTTAGAGGAGAAATTTAATAGATTAAATAACGAATATAGAAAATTAGAAAAAGAAAAGAATAGATTAGATAATGAAAAGAATCTCATTAAACGTGAAAGAGATAAATTAGAAAAAGATAAACAAAGATTTATGAATGAAAAAAGAAATTTCGAGAGAGAAATAAGAAAACTTAAAACAATACCAAAACATAAAATTAAATCAAAAACTCCTTCAAAATATTAATTGTTTTTGCTGTGAAATTCATGAAGATTATTGAAGGTATTGAAGGAGATTATATAGAAACAAAAAAAGAAAAGCTATTTTTTGATGTAAAAGGTCTACTCCACCCAAATGACAGAAAAATCGGCTTTTTAAGATTTTATCCTCATCCGGACGGAGAACGGGAAAAACATAATACCCGTTTTAAAAAAATATACAAGTTAAACGAACGATATGCTCTTTTGAGAGAGAAATATCCCGATTTTCTTTTCTTTTCTAAAGAACTTGATTTGGAGGTTCAAGCAGTTAAAAATCAAGATATTAAAAAAATTTACACTCCGCGGAACTTTACCAAAGAACTATTAGATAAAAATAAATTATCGAATAGTGAAAAATGTTCAATGGACTTATGTGAATTATTTATTACGATGGGGGATATTTCTAATAATTCAATAGGAATTACGGGATCAACAATGGTTGGATTAAATACTGAAGATTCTGATATTGATATAATAATTTATGGTACAGAAACATGTTTGGGATTTCAAGAAAAATTAGTAAAGATATTTAAAAAACCTAATAATTGCCGGAAGTATAATCTAAATGAATATAAGGCTCATTATGATTGGAGAGTTGGTGAGTCCAATATTCCATTTGAAGATTTTCTGAAAAGTGAACAAAGGAAACAACATCAAGGTAAATTCATGAACCGTGATTTTTTTATAAGATATATTAAAAGCCACAGAGATTGGAAGGAAAATTTTTACGATTATCAATATAAAAATTTAGGAACTATTAGACTCAAAGCAGCGATCATAGATTCAAAAGATTCTATTTTTACACCTTGTTCATATAGGATAAATCCTAAAAAAATCCTCCAAAGCAATTTTATCTCAAAAAATATTAAGATAAAAGATATTATTGAAATAAATTCATTCAGAGGCCGTTTTTGTGAGCAGGCTAGGGATGGTGAGACTGTATTAGTTGAAGGGAAGTTAGAAAAAGTCAAATATAAAAATACATCCGAATATTTTAGAATTTTATTAACTGATCCTGCTCAAGATAAAATGATCATTATTTAATCATAAATAATAGAATCTTAATTAAATTGAAATTAAAATTTATTAAAACTAATTTTTCATAAAATAAATGGATCTTTTCAACGCAGATTTACATATACATTCTCCACATTCAATAGGAGTATCAAAATCTTTAAGTTTAGATACGATGTTTGATACTTGTAAAAAAAAAGGGTTAAATATTTTAGGTACAGGGGATGTTTTGCAACCAGACTGGCTCAAACTCTTAGAGGATAACTTAGAAAAAGATAAAAATGGAGCTTATCGTTACAAGGATATTTATTTTATTCTCCAAACTGAAATTGAGGACCAAGAGAGTGTACATGAAGTAGTTTTTTTTGAAGATTTTGATATGGTAAGAACTATTCAAAAGAAATTAGAACCTTACTCAAGTAATATTTTGGGTGAATGGGGTGGGCGTCCAAGAGTTAATCTATCCCCCAGAGAATTGGTTGATATCATTTCGGATGAGGGGGCTTTAATTGGACCTGCTCATGCTTTTACACCTTTTAAAGCCATCTTTCGACAAAATAAATTTAAAACACTTGAAGAATGTTATGCTGGCGCAACAAAGAAAATCAAATTCATTGAATTAGGGCTCTCGGCTAATACAGATCTTGCAGACAGATTGGAATGTTTGAAAGATGTCACATTTCTAAGCAATAGTGATGCACATTCACAAGGCCCCCGATCTTTAGGCCGAGAATTTAATAAATTCTATATTGATAATCCCTCTTTTAATGAAATCTTACAGGCAATAGAGAGAAAAAATGGAAGGAGAATTACATTAAATGTTGGGTTAAATCCTAAACTTGGTAAATATAATGTTATGTTTTGCAATAAATGTAGGAGAAGGATTCTATTTAAGAAAGTGAAAAAGCAAGTAAATACAATCTTTAATCAGTATTCAATAACAGATAACTTTGTTATTTACTACGCGAATGATCCAATATCTTCAAGATTAGATTATATAGAACAAGTTTCCAAAAATAAGATGATCTGTCCAGCTTGTAAAGAACAGTTAAATAAAAATTTTAAAATCAAATTAGGAGTAAGTGAAAGAATTGAAAAAATTTCTACATATAATGAACCAAAACATCCTAATCATAGACCTCCATATACAAATGCTGTTCCATTAGTAGATATTATCCGTTCCATCAAAAATATTAAAAGCTCAACTAGTAAAACAGTTTTAAATCAATACAGTAAAATAATTCAAGGTCTTGGAACTGAGTTTGAAATTTTAATCGATATCCCGATAAGTAAAATTGAAAATTTTGATCCAAATATTGCCTTAGTTATACAAGCTCTTAGAAATAATGAAATTGAATATACTCCAGGAGGCGGTGGCACATATGGTCAAATTAATTTTCAAATATAAGAATAAGCCAAATTCTTAACAGTTAAGTTTCTAATCAAAAATAAGTTAGAAGAGAAGAAACAACCCAAATTTTAAAGAGTTTATATCAAGAACTCCAAATCTAACTTTAAGAGTTCCCCACACTTATTGCATGTTAACCAATCAAAAACTTTGAAGCTAACAATCATCATTTCGATTTCCTTCCTCAGAAATTGATTTTTAAACTTCTTATTATAATCACCATTCGGACAAGAAATTAATGCCCTGACCTTTATTAAATCGTCACTTTTTGAGCCGTCCATAGACTCTTTGCTACTAGTTTTCGTATTATCAATTTCCATATTTTGATTTACCCCAAAACCAAGATAAACATGATAATATAGACTTATAAATTTTATTCTAATATTCTTTGTCCTATATTTCAGATGAAAAAACTGATTAGGGAAAATTTTAGATCTTTCCATGTAATATTGTGTGTTTCGCTAATATTATCTTCATATTACTTTCATATATTATACTGATATCGTTCTCGTATTATAAGATACTAATTTTCTTGATGATATATTATGAGTGTTGATGATATTTTAGATTTAGCAAAAAAGCGATCATCGGTAAGAGAAAGATTCAACCAAATAGCTCAACATAACCAAAATCCCAATTCAAACCCAAATTGTGATGATGATAAATTTTTAGCAGATCTTTTAAAAGTTTTAAAAATTAAGACATACGTGGTTGGTGTTGGAGGAGCCGGAAATAACACCGTTTCACGATTAGAAGATATGGGGATAAGTCATGCTGAATCTGTTACAATAAATACTGATGCCCATGACTTGTATTATTCAAATTCAAAACATAAAATCTTAATTGGAAAAGAGCGATGTAATGGGTTAGGTTCAGGAAATGACCCCAGTGTAGGGGCTGAAGCTGCAAAAGAAGACCGTGAGAGGTTAAATCAAACATTAAATGCGGATATTATCTTTTTAACATGTGGTTTAGGTGGTGGTACCGGTACAGGAGCCGCTCCTATAATCGCAGAAGAAGCAAAAAAGAATAATGCCATTGTTGTTACATTTTGTTCACTCCCTTTTACATCTGAAGGTAAACAAAGATCTGCAAGAGCAAACTTAGGTTTAAAAAATCTAGCGAAATATTCTGATTTTTTAATTCCAATTCCAAATGATAATCTACTAGGAATTGTTGGAAAAATTCCTATGATAACAGGATTTAAAATCATGGACGAAGTTCTAATAAGAAATATAGGTGAAGTTGTAAATTTAATTAATAATTGCGGTTTAGTTAATATAGATTTTGCAGATGTAAAAAGGACTCTTCTGGAAAACCCTACTGGAAAATACCCCTCTGGATTAGTTGGTATAGCGGAATGCATAGGAGACGAGTCAGATCTAATTGAAAAAGCAAAATTAGCCTTAAATAATCCTCTATTAAAGCCAGATCCAAATCAAGTGAATAGATGTCTAGTATCAGTTACAGGAGATCATACTTTAACATTATCCAAAGTTGATAAGGTAGTTTCTACTATTTCGAATCAGATCCCTGAAGAAGCTCAATTGAAATTTGGAGTTCAAAACAAACCTGATATGGGATCCAAAATAAAAATAATGGTTCTAGCAAATGGACCGGTATCTCCCTATGTACGAGCTGCTGTTGATTCAGATATTGATTTTTCACAATCAAATATAGTTGGGTTTTAAAAAATAACTAGGTCTTTTTTTGCTACTTTTCATAAATTTATCTTTATTCATTCATTTACAAATTTAATCTAAATTAAATTAATTAGAGATTTCAATAATGGATAAAAAAGAAATGCCTGAGGAAGAACTTAAAAAAGCAATTCGCAACTTTTTAGATGATAGGAAGGTATTAGTTCTCTGTACTTGCAGCAATAATATACCTCGTGCAACTCCAATGGATTTTTACACAGAAAAAGATAGTTTTAATATTTATGTAGGACCAGCTCCAGGAAGGAAAGTTAAAAATATGGAAGAAAATCCAAATATTAGTATTGGTATATATACACCACTATCCGAAAGTAAAATACAGGGTATGCAAATTACAGCTACA
>JABXKB010000239.1 GCA_013375485.1 Promethearchaeota archaeon
TTGATATGGTTTGGATAGATTTAGTTAAAAATTATTTGGCAGATTTTTGTACAAAAAATTTAGAAAACTTAGAAAAAGTTTATGACAACGAAGTACAATTAAGAGACTGGGAAATAACGGCGAAAGGAAAAGAGAATGTAATATCAGCAAATAAAGAGTTGTTTTCAAATTTTGAAACAATCAAAATTCATATTCTAAATACTTCTTATAGAGACAAACTTGTTTTTGTAGAATTTATTTTAGAATTAGATGATACTGTTTTGAATGTAGTGGATGTTATCAATATAAACGATAATGGTAAAATTAAGTCAATTAAAGCATACAAAGGATAATTAAATGGTTTCAGTTAATGACATGGCAAGTTCTTACATAACGAATTTACAACAAGAAGTAAGAAGAGCGGAAGCTTCTTTAAAAGATCAGCAAAAATATTTTGATGAACTTAGCTCTCATCTTAGAGAATGTATTCAAAGTCTTCATAATAGTAATAATTTATCATCTGTTAACGCTAATCCTGTACCCGGAAACGAGCAGGTTCCCTCTCCAACCGTTGATAGCTCTTTACCTCCAGCTATTCAACAAATGAATCCTCAACGATTAGATCGTGTACAAAATGAAGATGGAACCGTTACAGAAACTTTAGCTGTTAATCCATTTTTACAAACTCGTTAGCAAGAAAGGAAGTTATATGAATAGTTCTAGTTCAATTGATTGGAATCTTCTTCTTGATTCCAATAATAAGGTTTTTAAAACAATTTCAAAATGGAGCAAAGGAAGCTTGACAACTAGGCAAGTTGTTGACTCAGTTACTTTTACAGAATTTTCTGGAGAGTTCAGAAAGTTAGTAAGAAATCATGGTACTACTTATGGTCGTCGTCTTGCAAGAAAAGCATTGCGTTATCGAGACGAATTAGTTTAGTTTTTTTTTATTTATTTTATTAGGAGATTTATTTATGTCAGATCTTAACAGATGGGTCGGTTCAGGCAGAGTTACTAGAGACACTGAGCTTCGCTATACTCCAAACGGTACAGCCGTTGCAGACGTTGGCATTTGCTCGAATAGGGTTTGGTCAAAAGACGGAGTTAAACAAGAAGAGCCAACTTTTGTTGATGTTACCCTGTGGGGTAAGCAAGCAGAAACACTAGCTCAATACCTTACAAAAGGTGCTTTTGTTATGGTGGAAGGTAGGCTTCAGCTTGATACATGGGAGACAGATGAAGGTGTCAAGAGGTCCAAACTTAGAGTTGTAGCAGAAAGAGTTAATCTTGGACCAAGAGGAAACGGGGGAGGAAAGCCTCAAAAGGCAACTATTGAAGAAGAATCTTCACAAGAAGTACCGTTTTAATTTAATGAATATATTTTGATATTTATTTAAAACCAGCAGTGGTGTATATATTACTGTTGGTTTTTTTATATAGTGTGAATGGAGATTAACAATGCCTTTGAAAAAATGCAATGAAGATAATAAATCTGGATGGAAATGGGGAGATTCTGGAAAATGCTTTGTCGGTCCAGACGCTAAGAAAAAAGCAATAAAAATGGGAATTACCATAGAAGGTCCAAAAAAGTTTTCAGAAATGGCTTCTGAACACGAATGGGAAATTGAAGAATCAGAAATTGAATATGTACTAGAATGTGCATATGAAGCTGGTGCTAGTTTTGCAGAAGGAAGCTGTATATCTATTGCCCTTTTAACAAATGAGGGATGGACAGAAGAAATTACAGAAGATAACTTTGTTGTTCCTGCTGGTGAAGATTATTATGAGGGATACGAAGGGGATGATGTAGAAGAATGGGATATCGCAGCAAATCGTCCCGGTCTTTGGGAAAATATTCGCAGAAAGAAAGAACGTGAAGGTAAAAAATATCGTCCTGCAAAACCAGGGGATAAAGATAGACCTGATCCAGACGCTTGGAAAAAGGCTCAAAGCAAAGATGGTTTTAAACCTCATATGATGTATGATAAAGATGGAAAAGGCCATATGGCTAAAACCTACGAAGATCATCTTCGTATGAAAAAAATGGGATACACCCATGAAGCAAATGCCGCAGAATATAAAGGTCGAAAGGTAACTTTAAATAAACCTTTTAGAACTCCCGGCGGTCCTAAGAAAAGCGCCGTTTATACTAAAAATGAAAAAGGAAATGTTGTTCTTGTTCGATTTGGAGATCCAAATATGAAAATTAAGAAAAGCAATCCAGCAAGGAGAAAGAGCTTTAGAGCTAGACATAACTGTAGTAATCCCGGCCCAAAATGGAAAGCAAGATATTGGTCTTGTAAGGCATGGTGATATTATGAAAAATTTTATGCTTGGTTTTTTTTGCGCCACAACTCTTTCTTTGTCAGCATTTATTGCTTGGGAATATGTAAGACACATTCCTGTAGTAATTAAAGAAGTTCCTATTGTAAAAATAGTTCCTTCACCACCAGTTCCAGACGGAGTAAAAAAATGATAAAAAATGTAAAACCTGGGAAAATATATAAAGTAGCTAATAAGAATAAATATAAATCTGCAAATGCTTTTTATAACTTATTGGTTGTTGAAAATGAAGATGGCATTACAGAGCTTTTACTTTCAGATTCAGATCTGAAAAGAGGCTATAAGAGAGCGGAATCAAATCAAGAAGATATTCCTGCTTATACTTTACTAACAGACAATAACTGGATGTTACCTTTTGGCGGGTTTTTTGTAGGTGTCGTGTCCTTATTTCTAGGATATATGCTAGGTTCTATGAATTTATTTTAGGATATAAAATGAAAAGAAGAAATTTTATCAAACTAGGAGCAACTACTTTTGCTTGTGGGAATATTACAGCGAGTTATGCAGACGAAAAAAAGAAGGACGATGCCGCAGTATTGTTCCTTTTTCTTGGAGGCGGGGCTTCTCATATTGAGACTTTTAATCCTGTACCATATGCTCCTGCTGACCGCAGATCTGTAACAGGTGCAACAAAAACTAATGTAGCTGGGATAGAATTAGGCGGTTTATTTAAAGAATTAGCAAAACGTACAGATAAGATTGTAATTCCTAGAGCTTTTGGTCATAGAGATCAAAATCATGCCTCTGCTGTTCATTGGGTTGTTACTGGAGAAGCAAACTTTGGGGCTGGAACTAGCTCTAAATGGCCTAGTTATGGAAGCATGATGAGTAAACATCATGGAGTAAATACTGATGATGGTCTGCCAACATATGTAAAGCTAGGCCAATATGAACATAATGGTGCTGCTTGGCTTGGCGGAAAATACACTGGTTTTGACGCAACCAGAGAAGGACGTAAAGATTTACAGCTACTCGGCAAGAGTGATGATTTTAAGCGAAGACTACACGCCTTAAATATCATTGATAAAGGATTTATCGCCAGAGAGCAGCAGATAGCAAAAGACTGGAGTGATCTTCGCAATCAGTCTGTTGATATTATTCTTGGAAATGGTTCTAAGGCTTTTCGCTTTGAGACAGACAAAGAATACGATAAATTCAAGGATGCTACTTTAGGACAGGATGCACTTACTGCAATAAGACTTTTAGAAGCAGGTTCTAAATTTGTATCGTTAAGCTATGGCGGCTGGGACATGCATACTAATATTGGTCAAGCTCTTAGTACAAAACAAGTAGAGCTAGATCATTATCTTGGTAAAATTATGGATACTCTAGAAGCTAGAGGCATGTATGAACGTGTTATGCTTGTAGTTACTTCTGAATTTGGAAGAACGCCAAAAGTAAATCAAAATCAAGGTCGTGACCACTTTGGTAAACTCGCCCCATTAATGATTAGCTGTGGCAGTTATGATATGGGACGTACTATTGGAGCATCTACCCCGAATGCAGATGATTTTGACCAAGGTAGATGTGGGCCAGAAGATTTAGCTTGGACAATTTATGACCATTTAAACATGGTTAAGAAAACTAGGTATACTGCTACGGACGGCAGACCTCATGATTTAGTGAAAGAAGATTCTAAAAATATATTGAAGGAGATTGTATGAGAAATGTAATTATTTTACTGTTTGTGATCTTGAGTTTTTGCTTCATGTGTGATAGAGCTAATGCTCATTGGCCTTGGCAAAATCACATTCATCCTCATTCATATTATAGCTATCAACCAAGAGTTTATTATCAGCCACAGATTGTCTGGTTGCCACAAGGTTCTTCATTAAATATTAATAATGTTTATGTTGATCCATATAGAAGAAATGTTAGAATAGGAATAAATTATGGTTTTTATTATGTTCCACAAGTTCAAACATTTAATTTTTACAATGGTCAACAAAATCAAAGAAGATAAAAAGCTTATTGAAAATGTAGATTACTACACAATAAGCGGAAAAATAGTTTTTACGGAAAAGTTCTTGAAAGAAAGAGGAAAATGTTGTAATAATAATTGTAAACATTGTCCTTACGAGAGCAAGTAAAATGTTAAAAAAAGTATTGATTCTAGGGATTTTAATTATGGCGTGTTGCGGAAATAGTTGTAAAAAAGCTTGTGGAGAAGAAACTTCAAACGCAAGTGATACAAAAGCTAAAAAAGAAATAGTAATTCAATTTAGCGCCGATTGGTGTGGTCCATGCAGATCATTAAAAGCGGTTATGAAATCTGAAGAAATGAAACAATATGTAAAAGAAAAAGGTATTATATATTATATTTTAGATATAGATAAAAATGATAAAAATAGTAGAATGTGGAAAGATTATGCAAAGCCATCAACAATTCCTACAGTTGTAAAATACAAATGGGAAGAGAAATTAAAAAAATGGCTAGAAGTTAAAAGATTCGTTGGTTCAAAAAATGCTCGTTTTATGAAAGAATGGCTTAAAAAATAAATCCATAATCTACGATTGTAAAGTATAATTCCATGTGGGTCTTGATGCTCACATGGATTTTTTTTGGAGAAAAATTATGATTGAATTAGCAATAGCAATTTTTATTGCCTCATTTTTTATTGAGGATTAAATGAATAAATTAAATTTAAATGCACCTATAAATAGCTTAGGATATGGGGTTGTAGGGTATAACATATGGAAAAGTCTTAATTCATGTCCAGATACCGATATAACATTATTTCCAATATCTAATCAAGTATCGACTCCATGCTTGATAAATGAAAATCAGAAACTATTATTACAAAGTTCGATACAAAAACAAGACATATTCGACGCTACCTCACCAACATTAAAAATCTGGCATGAAAATCAATTGGCAGATAGAATTGGAAAAGGGAAATTTATTGCTTGGCCTTTTTTTGAAGTAAATAAATTTGATAATAGAAGAAGAAGTCATTTACAATCTGTCGATGAAATTATTGTATCATCAAAATGGGCTAAACAAATAGTTGAGAAATATGTAGGATCTTGTGTCCATGTCGTTCCATGTGGTGTTGATAGACATATTTTTAATGAAACAACAAATAAGCCAAATACTTCTAAATGTATTTTTTTTAATTGTGGTAAATGGGAAATAAGAAAAGGTCATGACGTTTTACATAAAGCTTTTAAAGACGCTTTTCCAATGAATCAGAATGTTGAACTATGGATGATGACGGAAAATCCATTTTTAAATCAACAAGAAAAATCCTATTGGGAGTCTAAATATAAAGAAGATAGGATTAAGCTAATCCCAAGAGTGCAGTGGCAAGAAGAATTAGCCAATATAATTTCCAGTGTGCATTGTGGAGTATTTCCAGCTAGATCAGAAGGTTGGAATTTAGAAATTTTAGAAATGATGTCTATGGGTAAAAAAATAATTACAACTAATTATTCTGCTCATACTGAGTTTTGCAATCAGGAAAACTGTAATCTTATAAATATAGAACAAGAAGAGCCTATTTTCGATGGAAAATGGTTTGTGGGAGATAATGGAACATGGGCATCATTAGAAGGCAATGCTTATGACCAATTGGTTAATGCTTTCAAATCAGAATATAACTCTTGGAAAGAAAATCCTTTTGACTTAAATGAGAAGGGGATAGAAACTTCTAAAGAATTATCTTGGAATAATTCTGCTGATAAAGTTAAAGACATATTTTTTGGAGATAATTAAATGACACATCCAGATCATGAAGCTAGACTTCAACAATTGAACCAAGGCTTAAAAGAATTAAATAAAGTAAAAAGAGTAGATAATGGTATTAATGAATTTTCTAGAAAAGTAAAAGTAAAGCTTTTATCAGAAAATGCTAAATTGCCAACAAGAGCAAATTTGTCTGATGCCGGATGGGATTTATATTCTACAGAAGATATTATAATTTATGGAGGACAAAGAGCAATAATAAAAACTGGAATATGTATGGAGATACCAGATGAATGGGTAGGTTTAATTTGGCCTAGATCTGGACTTTCTGTTAAAAAAGGTCTTGATGTACTTGCAGGGGTAGTTGATTCTGGATATAGAGGAGAATTAAAGGTTTGTCTTTTGAACACAAACAAGCCTTTACCTTTGTTTAAAGACGAAATATGTGATGTAAAAATAAACAAAGGTGATAGAATAGCTCAAGTTTTATTTCAAAGGGTTCCAGATATACATTTGATAGAAGTTGAAAATATTTCTGATAGTGATAGAGGTAAAAATGGATTTGGGAGTTCTGGCAAATAATGAAAATTTCAAATGATATAAAATTAGACTTTGATGATATTCTTTTGGTTCCTAGCAGAAGTCCAAATGCTTCTAGAAAAGACGTAAAACTTGATAGAACATATAAATTTTTTCATTCAAACAAAGAATGGAATGGCTTGCCAGTTATGGCGGCGAATATGGATACTACTGGAACTTTTGCAATGGGTTCCGAATTATTAAATTTCAATGCTATCACATGTCTAAACAAGCATTATAGTAGTGAAAAAATAATCTCTTTTTATCAATATTCTGATTGTTGCTCAAATGTTTGGGTGAGTGCAGGAATGAGCAATATGGATATTATTAAACTTATAGAAATATCAAATAAGCTTGGTTATACTCCAAATATCTGTATTGATATAGCCAATGGATATACAGAGAAATTTGTTGGGTATTGTGCTATGGTTCGCGAAAAATTTCCAGAAGCTATTATTATGGCGGGAAATGTGTGTACTCCAGAAATGGTTTCAGAATTAATTCTTCATGGAGGAGTTGATATTGTTAAAGTTGGAATAGGCCCAGGTTCTGCCTGTACCACTAGACTAAAAACAGGTGTAGGATATCCTCAATTATCTGCTATAATAGAGTGTAGTCATGCTGCTCATGGCTTAAAAAGCGATGAAAAAAGGATGGGTTTAATATGTGCTGATGGAGGATGTAGGCTACCAGCAGATGTTTGCAAGGCTTTCGCGGCTAACGCTGACTTTGTTATGCTGGGAGGAATGCTGGCGGGAACAGACGAGTGTGAGGGCGAGTGGGAATACGAAGAACATTATGTAGAAGAAGAAGTCAAAGTTACAGGAGCTATGCGTACTGAAAAA
>JABXKB010000240.1 GCA_013375485.1 Promethearchaeota archaeon
ACAAGAGATCATTGGTCCAGATGTAATCACTCCAGGAACTCATGGAAGTACTTTTGGGGGAAATCCTTTAGCTGCGGCTATTGGTATGAAATCAATTGATATCCATTTACGTGAGAATCTTGCTGAGCGAGCTAAAGAAATGGGCGCTTACTTTATAAAAAGATTAAAGGAAGTTGCTGAGAAAAGAACTAAAATTCCGATTAAAGAAATTAGAGGGAAGGGGTTATTGATTGCTGTTGAATTTACAGAAGACGCTAGACAAATTGTTGAAGAACTCAAGGATAATGGAATTTTAGCAAAAGATACACATTCTACAACTATTCGATTTGCTCCACCTTTGGTAATAACAAGAGAAGAAATTGACTGGGCTATTGAGATCATTGAGAAAGTTTTTGTAAAGCAATAAAATTAGTTATCTAAAATTATTTGAGTACCAGCTTTTCCTTCTAATGCTTCTTTTATTTTTTCAATAGAAGTAATAATAGCTTTTTCTCCTCCTGCTTCCATAAAATTTATCACTGCTTGAATTTTGGGACCCATACTTCCAGCAGGGAATTGTTCTTCATTTAAATATTTCTTTGCTTCAGAAATTGAGAGTTTCTCTAAATTTTTTTGATTAGGAGTCCCATAATTAATAGCAACTTTCTCAACATCAGTAGCAATAAGAAGAATTTCTGCTCCAACTTGTTCAGCTAATTTAGAGCTTGCAAGATCTTTGTCTATAACGGCTTCAACACCATATAATTTTTTTTCTTCTTTTATAACCGGTATACCACCTCCTCCACAAGCAATAACAATCCAACTTCCTAGTTCCATTAATTTTTTAATTTCACGCCATTGATATATTTTTATTGGTTTAGGGGAGGGAACAACTTGACGCCATCCTTTAGCTGTTTTAACTTGCCCTTGTTTTGTACGGACTGGATATGCAGGACCAATTGGTTTTGTAGGATTCTTAAAAGCAGGATCATTTGAATCAACCTTTACATAAGTTAAAACTGTTAAGAAAAGTTTTTCTTCATCAAGGTCTATTTTCATAAGCTCCTCATCTAATGTACTTTCAATCATGAATCCAATTTGACCTTGAGTCTCTGCTACTAAAATCTGAAGTGGTCTTTTTGATACAAATTCAGTCGCTTCCTGTTGTAGTAAGAGATTTCCTACTTGTGGGCCATTACCATGAGTTATAATAATGTTATAATCTTTTGCTAATTCTGCAATTTGGCCAATAGGTACTCTTAAATTCCGAAATTGTTCCTCTGTGGTACCTTCATCGCCAAATTTTATTAAAGCATTCCCACCAAGAGCTACTATTAATGTTTTCAAATGATAACCTCTAATATTAAGATATTAACACTATTGGAAAAAATAATAATATTTAACTTATTATTTAAAATTTTGCTCGTAAAAAGAATTCTGTAATTTGTTATGCTTATTATTTAAATTTCTCGGTATCAGTATGGAATAAGTTGAATACCCTCGATTTTTCCGAAGTGTTTAACATTTTTAGTTATAATTTTATTTATGCCATTTGAAATCATAATACCTATAATTAAGATATCGTTGTCATCGATGATTTGGCCTTTAGACTCGAGAATATCGTATATTTGCGCGGATTTTTCAGCTTCTTTATATCCCAAAGGGAAGATTTCCATACTACTAATAAATTCCGACCATATTTTATAAAGTTCTCTATATCTTTTTTCGGAAATTTTTCTTTTTGTATGTTCTAAACCAATATTAATCTCATAAACTGTAATTGCTGTAATATGGACTAGATCTTCTTGTTTAGAAATAATACTTTTAATTTCTTTATTACCATTTAAATATTCAATACATGCAGAAGTATCAAGAATTATCATTTATATCCCCTAATTCAGATTTTTTCCAACTACGACCAGGACGATTTGTAATGTGATCCCAAATCTCACTTTTCTCTTTTTCTGAAAGATTCCATGCTCCAAAGCTTTTTTCCATGTTATCCTTTTGAATTCTTAACAATCTTAAGAAAAGTTCAGAGAAACTTTCATTTTTTCTCTTAATTTTTATTAGTTTCTTATATACTTCTTCAGTTATACTAATATTTTTAGAAGTCATATGTATACATATATACATACACATATATAAAAATTATTGAAATAATAAATGATATCTTATCCTAAAATTTCTCACGTAAAAATAGCATAATTGCTTTTTGGATATGTAATCTATTTTCTGCTTGATCAAAAACAATTGATTGAGGACCATCAATTACTTCTGTGGTTTGTTCATATTCTCTCATTGCTGGTAGGCAATTCATAAAAACCGCGTCTGATTTTGCCTTTTTCATAACTGATGATGTAACTTGAAAAGGCATAAACTCTTTTTTCCGTTCCTCTTCCTGTTCTTGAGGAATTCCATAAGACATCCAGCTATCAGTATATATCACATCAGAATCTCGAGCAGCTTCTAAAACATTATGGACTAATTCTATTTTAGCACCAGTACCTTTAGACAATTCTGAAATCTCCTCTAAGACTATTTGTTCAGGTGAATATTCGGGAGCATTAGGGCAGACAACATCCATTCTCCACCCAAATAATGCACACATTCGCATTAAATCATAAGTTACATTATTATGAGCGTCTCCAAAGTATGAGAGTTTCATATTCTCTGAACTATTTTTTTTCTCTTTAATAGTCTGAAAATCTCCTAGTATTTGACATGGGTGTGCGAAATCATCAAGCATATTAATCACTGGAACATCGGCATATTTAGCGAGATCCCAGATATCTTGGCGTTTAAAAACACGAGCAGCAATAATATTTACAAACCTAGAAGCAACTTTTGCAGTATCAGAAATGTTTTCCTTTTTACCTAAGGGAGAATCTTTAATCGAATAAAAAATAGCATGTCCGCCCAATTGTTGCATTCCAGTTTCAAACGATATGCGGGTTCTTAAAGATGGTTTCTCAAATAGCATTAAGAGGGTCTCTCCTTCTAATGTGGAACTAAATTTTTTAGGATTGTTCTTTATCTCAATTGATTTATTAATAACTTTTTCGCACTCTTCTTTTGAAAAGTCTGAGACTTTTAATAGATGTCGAACCATTTTTTATCAATTTGAATTTTTTAGTATAATTATATAATAGAAAGAAAGGTTTCATATAAATTAAATAAGGCTCATCATTGAGAGTTATACGTCTTAATTTAACTTTTTTTTGAAATTATCAATATTTGAATCATTTAATTTTTTAAATTTGTCTAGAATATCTTTTGAAATATTTCGTAAATTATTATCAAAATCTAATTTAAATCCTTTTAGAATTTCTTTGAAATCACTTTTTAAATTCATCCATTTTAATCTAAAATGGAGATATTCCCAATCTATTTTATTCTTATTTGCTATTAAAATTTTTAAGATATCACTAATATCAATCGAACTGCGATCAGATCTAGCTAATTTTGTCAAGATATAATCTTCTACAGCTAATACATAAACATTAGCAAAAAATTTTTGAATTTTTTCTAACATTTGATTATCCCAATGAAAAGCATCACAGGGTTTTAACCATATCTCCGCCTCACCAAATTTCCCGAATACTGTAAATAAATCATGATTTATTTTTGGATTTTGGATAGTTTTAATATCACGTTGATTCAAGGCTTTCAAAAAATGATTTAAATTCTCTTGTGATTTAACTTTTATGCAAATATCAATATCCAGTGTTGTTCTTGCAATATTATAAGCAGGAAGAGCTAAACCTCCAATTAAGACGGCTGGAATTTTAAGATGAGTCGTCACATCCAAAATTATTTTAAGAAGATTTTCTATCAACTTGAATCAACTTAAGTAAATCGTTGAAAATTTGTTCTGGGGTTTTTCCTCGCTTGATTAAGCGTTGGAATTCTTCAACCTTTTTATAAGCCCGTTCTACATCTGAAAGGACAACATTAATAGGGGCTCGTTTTCTTTTTCTCACGAACATGATATTCTTATTAAATTAAATATTTCTTGTTGTATTTATAATTTTACGTCTGATCATTTATGTTTTATTTCAATTCCTCTTTTACTCCAAAATCACGAGTATATAGGAGAGTATCTAAAATATCCTTATCTCTTGAAGTTATTTTTTCTGTTAAAAGTCGGCTTAAGAGTTCTCCTAACCCAGGTCCCAGCATAAATCCTTGACCGCACATTCCTACTGCATTAATATAACCTTCAATTTCATCGATTTTTCCAACGATTGGATTTCCATCGGGAGTCATCGGGTATAAACCACGCCAAGTACGCCTTACTTTTATGTTTCTCAAACGTGGAAGAAGTTGTATCATCCTCTTTGAAATTTGAGGCAAAAATGAACTTGTTTCTCTACGATCAGTTCCTAAAATGTTTGGATCAGGAGTTAAACAAAAGATAATTTTACCTTCTTTGTTTTGATAGAAATAATAATTCTTAGAGTTGCCAAATTTTGGATCAAAACAAGGTTTAATGTCCACTATCATTGGTTTAAAGAAGTTTTTTACCGGTTCAGTTATTCCCGCTTCATGTGATTCTGGTTCTACTGGTATATCTATATTAATCATATTCCCAATATCTTTTGCATGAGCACCCGCAGCATTAATAACTGATTGGGTTTTATAATTACCTTTAGTTGTTTTAACACCAATGACTTTACTGTTTTTAGTTAAGATGTGTATAACTTTTTCATTAAAATGATAAATAGTACCTAATTCTTTTGATCTTCGAAAAAAAGCATGTAATGACAATAGAGGTGAAGCATTACCATCTTCAGGACTATAAGTCCCGCCTAATAAGCCATCATTATTAATACCGGGTATTATCTCCCTAATTTTTCCCGCATCAACATAATTAATATTTAAACCATAACTTTTTTGAAGTTCTACGGTATCCTTTAATAGATTTTCATGTTCTTTGGTAAATGCTATGAATGTATAACCACCTTGAGACCACCAGATATCGTCTCCATACCTTTCTTCCCAAGAAGAGAAAATTTCAATGGATCTTTGACATAACCAAATTTTTCCTTTATGAGAGTGAGTTGCCCTAATACCACCAATAGCATGTTTGTTGTCTGCTTGTGCTACTGAAGGCAATGAATCAAGTACTAATGTTTTAAGGCCATCATTTGCAGTGGCTAAAGCTGTAGGAACTCCAACACTGCCAGCACCAATAATAACTACATCATATTCAACCATCTACAGTTCCTCCTTTTTATTTTTAGCATTAGCAAATATACCCATCGGAACTTCTATAAATAGAGGGCGTTTTGTACCTGGTGTAATTTCATAAATAGATATACCTTCCTCTCGAAATATTCTTTCAATTAGAGGAGTACAAGTTTTACCTCCACAAGCTCCCATTCCCACTTTAGTTAACGCCTTTAATTCATTGAAATCTTTAACTCCTAATTGAATCCACTTCCGAATTTCACCTACTGACACACGTTCACATCTACACACTATTGTTTCATCATCTGTTAATGATTTTTGGTATAAATCTATTGGTTCATTGAATTTTGTTTCATAAAGTTTAACCGCTACGGCTTTTTTTGCTAATTCTGAAGGTAATTTAACGCTTATAAGTTGAGTTTTAGGAAACTCTTTTAATATTCGAGATCTATGAATTTCAAATATCCCTAATTCCTTTTCATTACTAACTACAATAACTTTTTGCCCTTTTTCTAACTTATCCTCAGTAAGTTCATATGGAAAAGTAACTAATGGCTTATTCCGATCTTTTCGATAATCAATTAATACAACTGCTAATCCTGGACAGACAGCAACACACTTTCCACATCCAATACAATCTTGCTCGCCCTTAAAATATGGTAACTGTGTTATCAAATTATCTATGGTCTCAATTTGCGCTTGATCACATACAGTAGTACACGGATTACAAGGTATTTCTTGATTACAATAAAAAACAGGATAAACTCCTTCTTCTTTAAATTTAATTTCTGTTTCAATAGGTTGAGGAGGTTTTGCCTTCATAATTTCAGCGAAATCTTCTAATTTATCAATTTCTTCTGAAATATCAATTCCTATTTCTTTAAGAATTTTTAAAGCTTCAATTCTTCCAGTAAATATCGCCGCTGAAGCTTCTGCGATTTCTTGAGCATCACCTGCAATCCAGACTTTGAATCCAAAATCTATTGCTTTATGATAAAATTCATCAACCGGATTTAGGCCCACGGCAATTAGAATTGTATCACAGGCAAAATTTCTTTCAGTTCCAGAAATAATATTAAAATTTTTATCACTTTGTGCAATTGTTATAGATTTTACATTATTTTTTCCATTAGCTGAAAGAATAGTATGATTGGTATAAATTGGTACACCTAATCTTCTAAGTTTGTCCTCATGGACTTTGTATCCACCACACTGAGGTAGAGCTTCAATTAAACCTACAACTTCTATACTTGCTTGAATTGCATGATATCCAGCAATCAGTCCTACATTACCTCCACCAACAATAAAGATTTTATTTGCTGCTTTTATTAGATCACGATTTACTAAAGTTTGAAAAGCTCCAGCACCATATACTCCTGGTAATGTATTTCCTGGAAAAACTAGCATTTTTTCTCTTGCTCCAGTAGCGATTAACAAAAAATTAGGTCTTATCAAAGCATATTCTTCATTATTTTTCAAAATACCAACTAAACCATCACTGAATACTGCCAAACAAACACTATTTAGCCAAATCTGAACATTCGGTATAGCTTCAACAGAATTACCCAAAATTTTAGCAATATCTATTCCACGTTTTCCAGCATATACATCTTCTTGTGAACCAAAAAATTTATGTGTTTGAAGAACTAATTTACCTCCTAGTTCAGCTTTATCATCAATTAAAATCACTTTAACATTATTTTCTCCTAAGATTTTAGTAGCTGACAATCCTGCAGGACCTGCACCAATTACAAGTACTTCACATTCTACAATTTCAGAATTACATACAGTTACAGCATTATCCTCAGGGGGTAATTCTGGTAATCCATTACAACTTTCAATTTCCATATTTTCTTTAAGAGGGGTCATACATGCTTTTACTGGAATACCATTTACTATGACATTGCATTGAGCACATTGACCATTAGCGCAAAAAATACCTTGTGGACTGTTATCCTTTACATGATGACCAAAAATCTTAATTTTATTTAGAAAAAGTGCCGAGGATATAACCATTCCTTCAAATCCAGTTAAATTTTTCCCATCAAAACTAAAAGTAACTTTTTTTCTTTCTAAGATCTCTATGATAGGATGTGTGGTTATATCTTCCATTTAGATTCTACTTTTAAATTATAAATTTAAATTTTATTACAATAGCTTTAAATTAAAGATCTTTAATATATTAAAATTTTGTTGACGGTTTATTCTTAAAAAGCTTTTGTGAAATTGATAACGCACAA
>JABXKB010000241.1 GCA_013375485.1 Promethearchaeota archaeon
ATCCCCAAAAGTTTCAAATAAGAATCCTATTAACCAAATTATTACCCCGAGCCATAAAGTAATTCCGTAAAAATCTAATAGGTTATCTAAGGGAGGATTGGCACTACTATTAGTAAACCATATAGGAAAAGAAACTATAAAGATAACAATTCCTTGAAAGATATAAACTCTTATGAAACTTTTTAAAACTATATTAGTTCCCCATCTTTCTCTCATCTCTTTATAACGATAATCTTCTGGTTTCCCTCTGTTTCTAATGAACACGTAGGTTGCTATTCTTAAAGACCATATCAACACGAGAATTGTTATTGTAATCTGGCGAAAGTTTATGGTATTATTCAAAATGAAATAAAATACTATACTGACTAAAGCCACTACAAAAAAGCCAGGTCCATAAAATACGTCCATAAGCCCATTATTTTTTTTTATTGTTCCAACAATAAATGCAATGAATATATAACCGAAGAGAAATAGAACAGAAAAGCCAATAATTAAGAACATGCTTTCTATAGAAGCCATATTTATCTCGACACTTTAATTGTGTTTAAAATTCAATTAGCTAATACCAATAATTGAATTGCCTTTTTATTGTTTTATCTTATAAAAACTAAGATTATTGAAAATTAATAATTCGCATCTGAATTTTTGATTAAATATAACAGAGTATTTTGCATTAAATAAAATCACCGTCATAATTGCGACGAAAATCTATCAAGCATCTTATTGAACAAAGACAATAAAAATATATTACCAAAATTGTATATGTTCCATAGATTTATCAAACAAGAAATAATCAAAAATTAAAGAGGATAATCAATAGCTTAATATAAACAAAACAATAATTTTAAATTGAAAGAAATCATAAGTTTATAGGACGGTTAAGGCAATATAAATAAGTTAATAATTAATTTAGCCGATAAAATTACAAAATTAGTATTTTACATGAGTATTGAGGAATAAAATGCCCAATAATTCGTTTTCGTTAATAGATTTGTACCCTAAATATGTTATTAATTCTAAAGGAGAAAAGCAGAAGTTCGATGAAAATAGTATCGCAAAGATACTAAACAAAGAAACTGGACTTGATATGCATATAGCTGAAAAAGTAGCTGAAGATGTCATTCGAAAAATAATAGGTTTTGGAATGGATGAGATTACAACAAATTACATAAGAGAATTAGTTTGCGTTGAATTAACTCAACGAGGTATGAATAAATACAGAAATCTTTTTGCTAGAGCTATTAATTTAGAAAATATTTCATTTAAGCTTGATGAAGAATTTTTAAATAATTTTAAGGGTAAACAACCTGATTGGGGTCCCTTGGGATATATAACCTATAAACGGACCTATGCAAGAATCATCGAAAAAGAAAACCGAAAGGAAGAATTTTGGGAAACTATTAGAAGAGTTGTGGAAGGATGTTATTCGGTTCAAAAAGAACATTGTATAAAGCTAAGTTTGCCATGGACTGATTTAAAAGCACAGAAATCTGCACAAATAATGTTTAATAAGATATGGAATTTCAAATTCCTCCCTCCAGGGCGCGGTTTATGGATGATGGGAACAGAATTCATAGCTCGGCATGGATCAATGTCACTAAATAACTGTGGTTTTGCATCTACAGAGGATATAAATCTGAAATATTCGAAAGCATTTGAGTTCGTCATGGATGCACTTATGCTTGGCGTTGGAGTAGGCTTTGATACAAAAGGGGCTGGAAAAATCACGATTAGGCAACCTAAAGAAGGTAATTTTGATTTTCAAATTCCTGATAGCAGAGAAGGATGGGTTGATTCATTAAAATTGATGTTGGAAGCTTATTTTTTAGGTAAGCAATCGCCTCAATATGATTTTAGTCTCATTAGACTTTCTGGTGAACCTATAAGGGGATTTGGTGGGATTGCCTCTGGACCCAACCCTCTAAAACAAATGTTAGAAGATGTACAAAATATTTTAAAATCCCGTGTGGGTCAAAAAATTACTTCTATTGATATCGTAGACATTATGAATTATATTGGAAAATGTGTTGTAGCTGGTAATGTACGTAGGAGTGCAGAAATCGCTTTAGGTGATCCTACAGATTTAGATTTTGTATTGTGTAAACAAGATGAAGAAGCATTATATTCACACAGATGGGCGAGTAATAACTCTGTTTTTGCTGTTAGGGGGTTAGATTATTCATTTATAGCCAACCAAATTGGTGTAAATGGAGAACCTGGAGTATTTTGGTTAGAAAATGCTAAAGCTTATTCAAGAATGGGAGATGGACCAGATTTTAAAGACAAGAAAGCAGCAGGTGTGAATCCATGTGGAGAACAAACACTTGAGAGTTTCGAGCTTTGCTGTTTAGTTGAGACATTTCCTTCCCGACATGAATCATATGAAGAATTTCAAGAAACCTTGAAATATGCATATTTATATTCAAAATCGGTTACTTTGGTTAACACTCATTGGCAAGAAACTAATGCGGTAATGTTAAAAAATAGACGGATGGGCATATCACAAACTGGGATAATTGAAGCTTTTGTAAGACAAGGACGAAGAAAAATATTAGAATGGTGTAGTAGGGGCTATAACTATTTACAAGAACTAGATGAACAATACTCAGGATGGCTTTGCATTCCACGTTCAATTAAAATAACAACAGTAAAACCAAGTGGTACTGTGAGCTTACTCCCGGGAGTCCCACCTGGAATTCACTACCCACATTCAGAATATTATATTAGGAGAATTCGGCTTTCTAAAAATTCAGATCTTATTGAACATATTGTAAAAGCTGGATATAAAATCGAAGATGATTCATATTCACCTAATACTATTGTAGCTGAGTTCCCTATTCATGAAAAATATTTTGATCGTTCAAAAAATGAAGTTTCTATTTGGGAACAAGCTGAAAATGCCGCTGCATACCAGAAATATTGGTCAGATAATCAAGTCTCGATAACCATTACATTTAAAGAAGAAGAAGCAGATCAAATTAAACGCGTGCTTGAATGTTATGAAGATAAACTAAAGAGTGTAAGCTTCTTACCAATAAAGGAACATGGGTATAAGCAGGCTCCTTATGAGGAAATAACTAAAGAGCAGTATGAAGAAAAGATCAGTAAACTTAAACCTTTTAATTTAGATACAACAAAAGATAGAGCTATAGGGGAGCGTTTTTGTGATTCGGATAAATGTGAGGTTAGATTTTAATATATTTAACTTATTTTTTGGTATATTTAATATCTAATAGATCAGTTCTGGATTGTTTTATATACCAGTCAGAATTTAAGTTAAGATCTATTTTTAACCGAAAATAGTGAACTTCATGAGAAATAATTTCATGTAAGATTTCACCTTTGGGATTAATAACAATTGTAGGGCATTCTTGATGGGAAGCTGCTGTGTTTATACTTACAACAAATCTTTGATTTTCAGTAGCTCGACTTATTAATTGACTTTTCCATACTTTTTGAACAGAAGAATTTGCCTTCGCGTTATTCATATGGAGAAATATTTGTGCCTTATTTATAGCCAGCCAATGCCATTGTTCAGGATATTTTAAATCTCTACAGAGCTGAACCCCAATATTAACAATTTGGTCTTTAAATTCTAAAGGGAAAGGTTTTAATTCTGATCCAAAAGTAAAAACGCCTCTCTCATGAGTAGCTAAGTTTACTTTGTTATATCGATTCATTTTTCCCTCAAGTGTAAAGCCTAATGCGGCATTGAACCATTTTTCATTTTCATATAAACACGCTCCAACCCAGAGATGGATTTTTCTTTTTATAGCTTCATTTCTGAGTATTTCTAAAGCTTGTATCACTTCTGAAATATCTATTTTCTCTAAAAAAGAGACATTAGTATCATATCCAGAGACACATCCTTCTGGGAAAACAATAAGATCGTATTCTTTTGAATGTTTTAAAATTGCTAGGATATGATTAAGATTGTCTTGAACATCAAACGAGACGGGAAATTGTGCTCCTAAAATTGAAATAAGCATAATTTAAGATTAATTAATTAATTAATACTCAAAAATCTTTTAAATAAGAATTTTCATATGATTTTATAAAACAATTGTTTAACGTAAAAAATATTAATAATCCAAATGAAAATAAATTTAACAAAAAAATATTTTAAAATTTAAATTATAGATGTGATTTTATGTCAAAAGAAGAAGATCCCGTTGAAGAAATCGAAAAAACTGCAGAAAAAGCAGCAAAAAAACCTCGAGCGACGGCAAGAGCAAAACCAGCAAAAAAGAAGGTTTCAAAACCCTCTAAAAAACCTGCAACCCCAGAAAAACCCATTCCACCAAAGAAAGCAGTATATAAGAAGCTGAAAGTAAACTTTTGGAGAACTCGATTGCATGATGAAGAGCTAGGTGTGCATCAACAACTCAAATATCAAGCAAAAACACGTTGGTTTAGTAAGAATTTTGATATTGAAGGAGTAGTTGAGGAAGATGGTGAGAAAAAATATATCATTGCTTTTAGTAAGGACAGTTGGGAAGAAAAACCACTTGAAGAGAAGCGATTATCATTACGTATTTTTACTATAATGGAGGAAACGATGGATGCACAACCTAAGGGAGGTAATTTTAAGGGTGGTTTTGAAATAAGTATTGCCCACTCATTAATCCAAAGTTACGAAATCAAACATCCTGCTCCTGTATTCTTCATGCAAAATCCAAGAATGATCCATTTAGCTCGTGTAGTTAGAGGTTGGAGATTAATGGGTACAAGATGGACGTGGCCCCTTCTTCCAGAACAAAAAGATGATAAACTTCAAATAGTTAGGGCTAAAGGAATAGTAGGTCCTGGAAGAAATTATTGGATTTATATAGGAGATCAAAAAGTAGCACGAGTGGACGGTCAAAGAGTGCAGAAAAATTTTGAGATTCAGATTTTATATGAAGCTTATGCTAAAGATAAAAGTTTTGTACTCTATATGATATTATTTGGATGTATTTGTAACTTTATGAGAGACGCCGAAAAAATGGTTAAAAAATATTACAAACAGATGAGAAAAACAGCAACAACAGATTATAAAATGCCAAAACAAGAGTTAGATCTGTTTAGAAATCCACGTATGATGAGAAGATAAGATATAAAAAAAATTATAAATTACTTTTTTATTTTTTAAAGTTTTATTATTTTATTCCTAGTTTTTGCTTCCACTCTTTATATCCACGAGTTTCTCTGCCTCGATGTATAGCTTTTTGTCCCGTCTCTTTCTTATAAATATCTCTGAGTGTTCTTTCATCAGAATTCTTAATGGCGTCCTTCTTAATATTTTCTTCAATCTCAATTTCTTCTTCAATTTCTTTAACATGTCGAAGAACCCAGAACACACCTTTATTCCAAAGCATTATTCCAACAAAGATAATTCCCACTAAAATAAAAACAAGTAATCCTACCCAAATAATCCATAAACCTGAATATTCAGTGAAGGTTCGAACTTGCCAATCCCATATCCTTTCCATAACATTTAAGAATGTTGATGGAAGTAATCCAATCACGACACTAATTAGAGTTATATAAAGACCTAAGAGCGCGACACCTATAAGCATCCGTAAACCATAGTAATCCTCCCACTTACTTGCTAATAGACGATCCTTAAATAGAATTTGACATAATCGTACCATTCCTCCACGGAAAAGTGTATAGAAGAGGACTAATAAGAATAAATGACCTGTAACTGCTCCAGCAATGATAGCTATCTGAAATCCAAGATCAAGTTCTAAGAAAGTTTCCCAGGCACCTCCAGCGAACAACAATCCAATAATTACCCCCCACACCCCTAATACGACTATTACAGTTGCAAGGATAACTCCATAATAAATGGTTTTTGCATAACGAAGATCCCATGCGCTATATACATCAAGTGGATCGGGTTCTCTATCTGGTGCTTTTCTTCCTGCACGTGGCATAATTAATTCATCTTATTATATTTTAAATTAAATTTAGTATAGGTTTTCAAATTTCTATATTTTAATAATTAGTTTTATTATTATTTATTTTTATTAGTTATTTGATAAGAAAACAATTTTTTTTTTGATTTTTAATAAAAAATTAGGATTTTAAGGTCGCTTGACAGAAAGGGCAAGTTGTATATTCTTCATCTAATTTTTCCCCGCAATATTCACAAAAAATCTTCTCTTTTTTTTTATCTTTTTCTTTTTTCTTTGGTTGAGATTTCTTTTCTACGGCTTCTTCTTTCTCAATTTCTTCTCCTAATCCTGCTTTATCGAGTATCTTCTCTCTAGGAGTCATATTTTCACGTTTCTTTTTTGGTTTTATAAAAGGCTCATCCGAATACTCTAACTTGGTGAAACAATTAGGACAATAAGATTTTGGTCGGTTAGATAAAAATATCGCGTAAGCTATTAAGCCTAACCCTAATGTAGCAACACTTATAATCACCCACGTTATTTTCTGCGATGTAGTTAATGGTTTTCTGCTTGATTTTTCTACTTCATGTTTACACACTTTACAATAGGCATATTTGATCTTTTTTGACATTGTAATACCCATCAATTACTAAAGTTGTATTTCTTTTATAATAGATTATTTTAATTAAAAAACGTTTTTAATACCTAATAATCAAGTTCTTTTTATAAATTATTATATTAGTTTAAAAGGGGATGATATTGATATTATGAGTATGAAAAATGAAACTGCTATTGTAACAGGATCAACGAGTGGAATCGGGAGAAAATTAGCCGAGTTATTTTTGCGTGAAGGTTGTAAAGTTGCAATTTGTTCTCGGAATGAAAACAATGTAAAGGAAACCTTAGTCGAACTCAAAGAAAAATTTGGTGATTCCGTTATTGGGTTTCCCTGTGATGTTTCTAATCCAGATGACCTTAATCAGTTTGTAGAAAAAGTGACAGCAGAATTTGGTTCAATTCGAATTTTAGTAGCGAATGCTGGGGTAAATTTAACATATGGTCCTTTTGAGTATATGACATTAGAAAAAGTATCGTCCGATACACCAAAAGTAGTTGGTATAAACCTTATTGGAACAATTTATACTATAGCGGCAGTGATGCAACAAATGATAAAGCAAGGATATGGGAGGATAGTTACACTTTCAGGTGGAGGTGCTGATAGACCAGTAGAACACATGACAATATATTCCGCTTCTAAAGGGGGAGTAAATTCTTTTTCAAAATGTTTAGCATTGGAATTAGAAAAGAAAGGTTATGATATTAAAATAAATCTTTTTAACCCTGGAATGATTAAAACGAATTTGTATACAGCTTTGCCCGTTGAAGGATGGAAAGATAGAGAAACACAAAAACATGAAAGCGAGTTAGCTTTAAAATATGTTGGAACTGATATTGAAGAAAGTTGTAGTAAGGTTATTCCATATGTTTTACCGACTTGTAAGAAGAATGGGCAGAGTTTTAGAGGATTTTCA
>JABXKB010000242.1 GCA_013375485.1 Promethearchaeota archaeon
TTCCTGTTATTAAAAGAAATTTAGAACTATTAATAACACAAAAACATTAGAATCTATTAGTTTGAAAAAAGCTTTATATCATTTATTATAATTTTAATAAATCTTAACTACTTTTTTTTCCAAATATTCCAAGCATTTAACCAATTATAACAAAATTTTCTCACTTTATAAGATAGATAAGGTATTTCAAATTAAAAAATAATAATAATTTTATATTTATCAAAATTGATTAGAAAAAAACCTTAAACTTTAAATAATCTAACTTAATTATATTTAATTATATTCAATTACATCTCATTAAATCATAAAATGATTAAAATGTCCAAAAATTGGGAAATTGGGAAGGAAGCACAAGAATTAGATGAAAAACCTATTTTAGAACGAGCAAAGATTGAAAAACGTTCTATTAAAAAAATTACTTTAGCCTTAGTTTGTTATTTTCTCACAATGATATTATTTTACATCATATTATAATGGCTAAAACCTATGGAATTAATATTAATTCTCATTCTAATTGCATTTCTATTTGAATCTATGGATTCTATGGCAGGTATGGGTTTTGGTACAGCTTTATCACCACTATTATTCTTATTTGGTTATAATCCTCTTCAGGTTGTTCCAACTATTTTAATTTCAGAAGCAATAACAGGGGCAATCGATACAATTTTTGATCATGAATTTAGAAATGTTCGATATTCATTTCGCCCATTAAATGATGCTACTAAAATCTCGCTTATAATGGCTTTTTTTGGATGCTTAGCTATATTTTCATCAATTCTTCTTGGGTATTTTGCGATAAAATTCTCTACTATTGTAATAAAAACTTATGTTGCGATTTTAGTAATTTTTATGGGCATTTCAGGATTTCTCAGACTAAAATTAAAGAAATTTAAATTTTCTTCTAAAGCACGCCCTAAAATGTTAATAGGTTTTTCTATATTAGCGGGTTTTAATAAAGGGGTTGGTGGAGGAGGTTATGGTCCAATCATAACTATGGGACAAATTTTTTCTGGAGTTTATGAGAAGAGTGCAACTGCAATTGTGTCTTTTGCCGAATCTATCGTCTCAATTGTAGGCATTTTCACATTTTTTCTAATAAGCTTTGTTGGAGTTGATGTAGATCTTGTTCTTCTTCCCTCATTATTTACAGGAGGATTTTTTGCTGCTATTTCAGCCCCCTATTTAGTAAGAGTTCTCCCTAATAAAATTTGGAAATACTTTATACCAATCTATGCAATTGGTATTGGTATCTTTTCCCTTCTAAAAATATTTATTTTTTAATATGTAAATTTATTTCTTTAACTTCGCGAAGCAATCTTCGCAAAAGAAAATTCTTCGCATTTTAGTAGCATTCCAGACCATATGACCTGCTTTATGCTTCGTTTCGCAACCCCAGCACATCTTAAATACTTTAGTCTCAACAAAATATTGACTTGATTTTTTGAAAGTATCGTCTTTTATTATCTCTTTATAACTTTTCAATTTTCCAAACAACTCAATTTTTTAATGTTCTGAATAGATATTCATTATTAAAGATTATGTAATAACTATAAATAATTAAATTTAAGTTTTAAGAATATTTATTCATAAATAATACTTATTTTTTTTGAAAAATTAAAATAGTAATAAGAAGAATATGTGTGAGAGTTATGAATAGAATTATAGGAATTCCTTCTGATGGCTCTGAAACATCTGACAATATATCATCCCATTTTGGACATTGCAGCTATTTCGTTGGAATTGAAATCTATGATGGTAGTAAGTTCAAGAAAATATTTGCTTTACCTAATAGTGGTCATTCAGGTTGTATGGAACCTGTTATGAATATGAAACAAAGAAATGTTACTGATATGATTTTAACTGGTATTGGGATGCGCCCATTCATGGGTTTTCAACAAGTTAACATATATTTATTTCAAGGTGTCAATGGAAGCATTGAAAAAAATGTAAGAATGTTATTAGAAGGCCAATTAACTTCATTAAATAACGCTAGCTGTGGAAGTAACTCAGAACATGCTCACACTCATTAATATAAATTTTTAACCAAATTTTAAAATAGGTGAATTTAAATGCCAAGTTTTAAAGAAACATATGAAGCCATCAAGATAGATTGGAACGCTGGTGAGAAGAATTTCAATGTCAAGTGTTCAATGCTGGATAAGGGAATGCAATGTGAAGTTATTATGGGAGCGAAACCACATGTTATGATTATTGATGCCCCAGGTGGATTAGATGGAACAGATGAAGGACCCTCTCCATTACTAGCAATTTTAGGAGCCATTGGTGCTTGCATTATAGCAGTAACAAAATTTTGGGCAAAAATAATGGATATTAAGATCAATGAACTTGAAGTTTTTTCTCGAGGACATATCAACCTTGGTGCTATCTTTGGGATTGATGATTCAAAATTATCAGGCTATGATAACCTTGAACCTGTCATTAGGATTAAAGCAGATGCTCCCGAAGAAAAAATCAACGAATTGATGGATAAAGTTTTTACCCATTGCCCTGTAATTACTAATTTTGGTGGAGCTTCTCCAATTAAACCAAAGGTTCAGATTAAAAAATAAATATTGTTCTCTTTTTTTTTTCTTTTAAAATTTTAGATTAGAAAATAATTTTTTCAGTTCTTAGAATTTACCAGAAGTTATCATCATGGAAAATGAAAAACTATTTCCTATATCTATAAATCCAAATCTATGCCTATTATGTCAACAATGCATGTTCAGTTGTCCAAATAAAGCCTTTTTTTTTAAAAATTCACTCCAAAATCTGAATTATGAAACGTGTGGGGCTGTTTAAAATGTGTTGATGTTTGCGAACATTGAGATTTTAGGCTAAAGGCTTTATATAAGACTTTAGCATTATAAACTGAAAGGATGAATTTACTTTAATTTTTAGGGAAGATCTAAAATATAAATCAAATTTTATTCATGATGATGATGGTGTTCATGATTATCATCGGCTTCAGTATGAATTTTTTCAACGCCATAACCTTTACCTCCTCCTGGAGAACATATGCTTTCTCCACCCTCTAAAGTTCCATTTAATATTCTTTCTATAACATCATCGATATTACCAGTAACACCCATAATCACCTCAATTTCATATTGATTAAAGAAACCTACAGCTCTGGGCCCCATACCACCCGTAATCATACATTTTGCGCCTTGCTCATTAATAAATTTGGGGATAGTCCCTACAGCATGTCCAGGATTTTGAAGTACTTCTTTTCCTATGACTTCATTATTTTCAATCGTTATAAAAGTAAACTCTGGAGCACGACCAAAGTGTCCGGAAACATTTCCGGAGTCTGAACTAATAGCTATTTTCATTCTTTTCAACTTGTTAATTTATGTTATATTATAAGAAATTATAAAATTTAAATTTAATGAATAATTATTCATAACATATATTATGGGTATTAGTAAGTATAAAACCACATAGTATAAAGATGTAAAGAACTAATATATTTCTTAATAAATAATTTTATAATAATTTTGAATAATTAATAATAAGAATCTGAATTAATAATTTTTTATAGGGTATCAATTGGAAATATTGTTATAATCATTTTTTTGGTGATTCGATATAGGGAGAAGAAGACATAGAAGATGGGTTAATCAGACACCTAATAATTTCTATTTCACTAGAGATTCTCCTCAGATACCGGATTCTGTAATAATAACCGTTGCTGAATTTGAAGCTATGAGATTAAAACATTATTTACGCTTGAATCAAAAAGAATCTGCTGAAAGAATGGGAGTAAGTCAACCTACATTTTCAAGAATTCTTGAAAGTGCTCATCAAAAAAATACTTTAGCCTTAATTGAGGGAAAGAAAATTTTAATACATGGGGGTCATTTTGAAACTAAATTGGGTTTTAAAGGCTATGAATGTGTAGATTGTAAACATGAATGGGAAGATCCAAATGCCTCAAAGGATAGAAAAGTTAAATGTATAAAATGTAATTCTGAAAATGTTTACTATCTTGTTAGAGAACTAGTCTAAATTTGATTTATAACATAAATCTGATATAAAAAGATCAAATTAAAGTTTTATTCCATAATATTTTTTTTAGATTTTGATAAATCTTTTTAATAGATAAACTTGCTTTAGAATCTGGAGCAAAATCTACCACAGGTTCAGCAAAAGACATCGCTTTAGGGATTGATAAGTCGAATGGAATTTTTCCTAAGACGTCAAACCCGGTATTGTCGATGTAGTTCTTGAATTTATCTTGAAAAGGGCTTTTCAAATCAGATTTATTAATTATTATCCCAAACGGAATTTTAAATTGCTGCACGACTTCTATCGCCCGTATTATGTCGTGTAATCCAGAAGGAGTAGGTTCGGTTACGGTAATGACATAATCCAAGCCTGAAACGGTCGCAATTACAGGGCAGCCAATTCCCGGGGGGCCATCTATTAAAGTTAAATTGCTTTCCTCGAATTCTTTTAAATTCTTCACAAATTCTTTAGCATCCGAGACTAACTTTCCGGATGTTGAGCTTCCTAAAATGGTCATGCCATAAACTAACGGTGAGCCCATCTCTGAAATGTAAGAAACGATAACTCCGCTTTTAACGGGATTTATTTCAAAGGCGTGCTCAGGACATAAAAACTTACAAGCCCCACATCCCTCACACGCTAAATAATCCACTACTGGAACTTGATTATCATCGTCCCATTCTAACGCATGAAACTCACAAAAATGCTCGTCAATGCATTTCTTACAATTAACACATTTTTGTTCGAAGAAGGTAGCTTTTAGAGTAGCATAAATGTCTTGACTCTTTATTGCATCTTCAGCCATCGCCGGAAGTATTAAAGACAGATTAGGAGCGTCTACATCACAATCAAGTACGATTGTTTTTAAATCCGGATCCTTATTGGCTAAGCTTGCCAAGGATGCAACCAGAGAAGTTTTACCTACTCCGCCTTTCCCGGAAATGATTCCAACATTCTTTTTCTCCATTACTTTAGCTCCTCTCACCTTGTTCTTTAGTTTCCATCCATTCGATTAAATTCTCAAATATCCTTTTAAATGCTTTATACCCCTTTCCATTCTTGTCAGTTTTGCTATTTCCATCCATTAAAGGTACGCCTATACAATACGAATGCACTATGTCGTCATCTAAAGGAATGTCACCAAGAATCATTATATTCTTTTCTTTTAACTCCTTTATGAATTCGTCTCTGAACCCCAATAACGAAGATCTATTAACAATAACTCGATGATCTTTATTCAATAATTCAATTAGTTCTATTATCCGGATCAAGTCTAACTTGCCAAACCTGGTTGGCTCTGTAACGGGAATTACTAAATCGGCCTTATTGATTAAGGCTTCTACATCACAATGCGCCCCTGGAGAGGTATCTAGAATGACTACATCGAACCTATCCGGATCATCCTTTATAATCTCGTCAAAATCTCCGAGGAGCGTTTCTACAATTGCTGCCGAACGAGCCTCTGTCGGTTTTAATTCACCAATTAAAAGAGAAATCCCGTTTACTTTTGTCGAATAAGTCCAGCCTATTACTTTTGAATCAGCTTCAATTGCCTCTTCCGGACAAATCTTATAACATAATTGGCATCCAGAACATAAGGCTAATATTGGAATGGGAAATGAATCCGTTATGTGTAATAAAGCATGCGGCGCACAATTTTGAGCACATAATCCACATTTAGAGCATTTACTTTCAATAATTTTAGGTTTGAAAAATGGAACATCTTTTTTTTTTTCAAGACTTCCATTTAATAATAAATATGTATTAGGATTCTCTACATCACCATCTATAAGAAGAACTTTATTTCCTTCATTTTTGAACATGACAGCAAGATTAACAGCGCATAAAGTTTTACCAGTTCCTCCTTTACCCCCTGTAACACAAATAATTTTGGATTTCTTAGTATTCATAAGAGAAGTTTTATTTTTCTAATTTTCTCCTAACTTTTTTAGGGTTGATTACCTCTTCCCATACCTTGACCTCGTCCTCCCATGCCTCTGCCACCCATACCTCTTCCACCACCCATCCCATAGTGTGATGCGACATTTGAGGTACTAATCGTTTTTAGTTTTCCTTCAATATAGAGATTCATAACTTCTTTTATAGTAATTGCTTTATTTGGAGCTTGAAAAATTTGTATATTTAAAGCGTTAAGTCCACTAGCAGCATTAGGACCCAAAAACCCTACGATTATGGCATTAGCACCATTATTACCAATTATTTGAGTTGCTTGCACCCCAGCACCTCCCATTGCATCAGCGGCATGATTTGGAACCGTTTTAACTGCTTTAATCTCGTTATTTTCCACTTCAACAAATGTAAAACTTGCACATCTCCCGAAACGAGGGCTCATTTCATCATTTAAGCCTCCATTTCCCATTGAAGGAATTGCAATAATACTCATTTTTTTTTAACCTTTTTTCTTTAATTAATAATACATAAGTTTTTAATATTTTGAATAATTATTCATTATTAATATTTAAAAACCTTGAAAATATATAAATTTAACCATTAAATTTGGATTAATTACAATTGAGAGGTAAAACAATATTCAAGAAAAAGAAATTCCAGATATTAATTTAAAGAAGACAGTTGAACAAGGAAAAAAAGAAAAGATGGATGAATTAACAGAAAATATTCATAAAAACATGGATAAAATTAAACACAAAATCGTTGTTATATCAGGTAAAGGTGGTGTAGGAAAAACTACAGTAGCCGTAAACCTTGCTATGAGTTTAGTTAGCGTTGGACTCAGGGTTGGGATCTTAGATGTTGACATTACTGGTCCAAATGTATTAAAAATGTTAGGCATAGACCCGAATCTTAAACCGAGGGTTGATCCTGAGAAAAAAAGATTCTATCCTGTCAATGGGCCCTTAAATCTTAAAGCAATGAGTATGGCATTTCTCATTGAAAGTTCAGACTCACCAGTTATTTGGAGGGGTCCAATGAAAATGAGTGCTGTAAGACAATTTTTAGGCGAGGCGATTTGGGGAGAATTAGATTATTTGATTTGTGATTTACCCCCAGGAACCTCTGATGAAACCCTAGATATCTTACAGCTTATACCTGATGAGAATGTTGTTGTAATTTCAACCCCCCAAGAAGTTGCATTGATGGATGCGAGAAAAACCATAAAGATGGCTCAAATAATGGAACGAAAAATACTTGGTATTATTGAAAATATGTCTGGTTTTAATTGTCCTCATTGTGGAGAATATATTGATCTTTATCCTCCAGGAGGAGTAGAAAAAGCAGCTCAAGATTTTGAAATTCAACTATTAGGTAAAATTCCTTTCGAAATTGAAGTAGGTCAACAGGGAGATAAAGGATTACCTTTTACATTAAAATACCCTGATAGTAT
>JABXKB010000452.1 GCA_013375485.1 Promethearchaeota archaeon
CAAAGTCTAATCTTTCTTTAGATAATTCTGGATCTTCATGATTAACGGCTTCAATTTTTAATAAAGCGTAATATCTTTCTCCTTCTTTAGGTGGTCTAACCTGACCTGATACAAGATCACCAATGCTAAGATTAAATCTTCTTATTTGAGAAGGAGAAATATAAATGTCGTTTTCACCAGGCAAGTAGCCACCTGTTCTCAAAAAACCAAATCCTTCAGCCATAATCTCCAAAATCCCCTCAGAAAACATATAACCCTTTTTCTCGGTTTCAGCTTGTAATATTTTGAAGATTAAATCCATCTTTTTTATTCTGGAAAAATTATTAATACTATATTCCTTAGCAATTTTGCATAAATCGTTAATCTTTTTTTCCTTTAATTCTGTTAAAAGCAATTGCAAGACCTCCCTTGAAATAAAATTAGATTTTACTAATATTTTTATATTTTTTAAGGCATAAATAACATTTAAATTAATAGCGTAGTTATTTCCAAATGAATTTAGTAAAAAAGCAGGTGTATAAAGATATTTTTATCCCGTGAAATTAAAAAATATTTTTTCCACTAGTACTTTTTTACAAAAAATTAGTTTGAAGTAGTATAATTTTTAGAAAATTCATTTAAAAGAGGGCCATTGAAGAGTTGTCCTTCTATATATTATGTCCAAAGATATTTTATCACTAATATTTTATTATTACAAATTTTTTTATTATTTTCATTATTTTAAAATATTAAATTATTAAAATGATATAAACGTGAAGTTTTAAACCAAAATCAACTTATTTATTGAATAAACTGATGATTCTCTTTATCTCTCTATACATTTTCGAATTAATTCTAAATCACTAGGCTTGTCTAAATCAATCATTATTTCGGGATATGATATCATAGCTGCAATAGAATTATACCCAAGTATGTCAGTTACTCTTTTTTCTACTTCCTTTAAGGTTAAATTTTTAAATAAAAATTTGAATATAAATTTAAGGCCCAATATTTTAACATATTTCCAGGTAGCTTTCCTGTTGTCAAACAATTCCTTAATTAATTTTTTCTGTTGAAAAAAAACTTCTGGTTTAAAAAAAACAATATTTCCTCCGCAGAATACCCCTTCTTTCATTTTTACATAAGTTCTCTTCGTTTCAGGATAATTTTTTATAATGTTTTCTTTTGTAATTATGGGATAACCAATATAAGCTTTTCTTTTTGTACATATTCTTAAAAACTCATCAATTGCTTCAGGAGTAATCAAGGGAATATCGGAGGTTAAGAGCAATAAATTTTCATCAGAATTAAAAAAAGTTAAACCACTCTCCATATTTTCAAGTATTGAATTACCGGGATTTAATATCTCTTTTACTTTTTTACCTATATAAGGATGAAGTTCTTTTTTTGGACCTACTACCAAAATATTGTCAATATTTTCTGAATTATTCAATGCATCAACAATATAGTCAATCATGGGTCTACCATCTATCATAATTAGAGCTTTATTGTCTACCTTTTCAGCAATTTCTAAAGGACCTTTTCCCTTCGTTCCTGCTAATATTAAAGCATTAATCATGTTTTTTCACCTATCTTTAAAAATAATCTGTCGATTATTTTGATTTACCAATTCACCAATTCTCCAATTTACCTATTCACCAATTAAGTTAGTTAGCTGGTTTAATGCTAATTCATTAACTAACTAATTCTTAGCGAGATACGATTTTTATTCTGGTTTCATTCTTCTATTTTCTTAACTAGTTAACCAGGTAACCAACTATCTAATTATATACGCTAT
>JABXKB010000453.1 GCA_013375485.1 Promethearchaeota archaeon
TAATAAAAAATTAAAATATAAAAACTTTTATTCTATTTATAATTTGACTATTGTTTTTGAAATATAAATATTTAAAATACATTGCAATTATTGTATCAAATAAGCTCCAAGAAAAGTATTTATTAAATCACAATTTAAACTTACAAATACTATCAAGGTAAAATCCATAAATCTTCCAAAAATCCCATTTAAAAAGTATCAAGACCAATAAGAAAGAAGAGTTAAATAGGCTGAAGACGACTAATTTTATCACTTTCTATTATGTCCATAATTAATTGGGGGCTTAAATTATGAATCCGAAATGTCCATTGTGTGATTTTGAAAATAAAGCAGGAAGTAAATTTTGTAAAAATTGTAATGAGCCTCTTTTTAAACAAAGATATTCTGAGGACAATCCTTACATTAAAAAATGGGAGAATAAAGACCGGCCTTTTGAACTTATCTCAAATAAAGAAGAAAAAGAAGAAATAAAAATATTCGATCTAAAAACTAGTTCAGTTGAAGAAATCGTTGAATATATAAAGAATAAAAGAATAGCAAATAGAAGGAAATTTCATGAGAACTCTATAAAAGCTGAAAAATTAATTGAGTCCGGTAAGTTTAAAGAAGCACAAAAATTAACTCGAGAAGACGTAGTAGCTTATTATCATGTCTATGCAGAAGCAGAAAAAAAGGAAAAAGCTGGCAAGTTAGAAGAAGCAGCTGAATTATATTGGACAAATATTTCCACTAATGGCACAGATGCACCTGCAAATTTCACACAATTAATGATTATTTTGAAAAAGTTAGGCCGATTATCAGAGGCATTAAAAGTTTCTGAAATATATGATAAATATTTTTATCGAAAAATGACTTGAAGAATCTTTTAAAAGCGATAATAAAAAAGGATATTATAAAGGAATATTTACGAGAAAAATAATTAAAAAGGAGGTGAAATTAATGGAAGAAAACAATACTAAAATATCTGAAGAATTATATAGTTTCTTGAAAGGCGAATTAGCCAGTTTCTTGAAAGGCGAACTTGAAAGGATAGATACTCAAATTAAAGCATATAAATATGATGACAAGTTAGAAGAAATAACGAGATTATGGGAATTAAGGAAAGATATTGTGAATGAAATGACAGCAGAATTACATAAAGAAGAAATTAGTTTCTTAAAAGGTGAACTTGAAAGGATAGATACTCAAATTAAAGCATATAAATATGATGGCATTAAGGATATCGTAGATAAAATAATTGAATTATTTATATTAAGAAAAATTATTGCGGAAGAGATTAAAAAAATAATGAATGCTTTAAGCCCATAATACAAACATTACAAGTGTATAGCAGGTGGAATTAATGAAAATAATAAGCATAACAAACCAAAAAGGCGGAACCGGAAAAACTATCGTGGCAGTTAATTTATCTAATGCTTTATCTCTTAAAGATTATAAGGCCTTGATTATTCCCATAGGAAGTGTAAGCTAATTAAAAGGGTAAAACTTATTTTAAGAGTTATTCTGTTTTTTAATTCCTAACATGTGCCAATTACTTCTTCTAACTTTTGATACACTTTTTCAGTTTCATCATTTATACAAAAGTTGCGAAAATCGTCCTGTCTGGGGAGCCAAGAAAATAATAGCCCTTTAGTTTGAATACTGAAGAGCTTTTTATTTGAAAAAGAAGGATTTTTAGATATATTGTTGAATAATAAGATAATGGAAAAAGAAATACATCTAAAAAATAATTTTTAGTTAAGATCTCAATTTTTCATATAATAAGG
>JABXKB010000243.1 GCA_013375485.1 Promethearchaeota archaeon
CTCGAAGATACTGATAATGATGGTACTTATGAGATTCTATTGGAAAATGTACGAGAAGGTATTCATACAATAACTATAAACGCTTTTGCAGGGGATAATTACAATTTTGAGAGCTATGTAATTACTTTAGTTGTAACGGCTCCTACAGTGAGTCCTGGTCCTGATTTGAGTTGGTTAATTTATGTATTAGTTGGAGCGATTGCGGGTCTTACTATTGTTTTTACTTTATATCAAACTCATTTTAAATATCCTCCGATGGTAAGAAAAATAAGAAAATTGAAGAAAAAAGTGAGGAAAGCAAAAAAGACCAAACCAATCATGATAAATAAACGGGAAGAGATAATTCAAACTCATTTGCAAACTCAAATTGATTTAATAGACTTAGAATCATTTCAACCTGAAAAAGTAGATATAATTGATAAGATACCATTAAAATAGAGGAAAACTAGAGATTTTATTTTTAACAAAGCATTAATTACATTTCAAAGGAGTTAAAACCAACAATTTCAGTAAGAAAAATTAATGCTGAATTTATTACTTTAACAGAATCAGATACGTTTAACATTAAACCTGGAGGTAATGCTGTAATTAGAGTAAGGTTAAATAATACAGATTTCGATCAACCTATAATTGGTGCAGTGGTCTTTTATTCATGGAGTTTTGGCCAAGTTCCTCTTACAGATCCAGATAATGATGGAATTTACGAAGATGTTATCAGAAATGTACCCGAAGGTTCATATAGTATAACAATTTCCGCATATGGTATTGAAGACTATAATTTTCAGGATTACATTTTAACATTAAATGCTATTACGCCTACGCAACCTGATTGGACATGGCTAATAATTCTATTATCTGGAGCCTTTGGTGGTCTTGTTATAGTATTTAGTTTATATCAATTCCATTTTAAGTATCCACCAATGGTTCGAAAAATAAGAAAATTGCGTAAATGTATAAGTAAAGGAAAAAGCACTAAGCAAATAATAACTCTTGGAAGAAATGAAATTATTGAAAGTAATCTTAAAGAACAATCTAGTATTATAGATTTTTATTCAGATTTAGAAAAAAATCAGATCACAAAATAATAAAAGAATATAAAAAATTTTATTAATTAAAACTCGAAAACGAGGGAAAAAATATTGCCTCATGGTTTTATAATAACTGAATGGACTGAGGATAAAGGTTTAATTGTCAAATTAAGTTATCCAGAAGATCTTAAGATTGATTTAGATGATATGATGCGAATTTTTTATGCTCATATTACTGGTGCTGGAGAAGCAGGAAATGTCTTAGTAAGACTAGAAAAAGCGCGTTCTAATGTTTCGAGCTACTTTACTGGTTTAGATTCTGATATGCCAGTGATGATAAATTTAATGTTAGAGTTAGGAGAAGACCCGGAGATGTTTGGTGAAACCGTATTAAAAGAAATTGATGACGATATAGTAAATTACTTAAGACAGATGAGCACGAATGTAGCAGAAAGCTATGAAATTGTACAAAAAATAAAGCTTTATTTGAAAAATACGTTAATTCTTTTAGATCGATTGAAAAACTTATCAAAAGAGCAAAGATTAGCACAAATATATTGTAGCGAAAAAGCCAGAACTATTCTGGAAGCTTTACAAGAAAAACCTTTATTTAGGAGGGAACTACAAGGGATTATCGAAGACAAGTTAAATAAAATAGTACCAAATATTGAATATGTTTTGGATCCTTTCATAAAAACGGGTTTAATAATGCAAGATTGGGTTGAAGGTGATACCGATATAACTCTATTTCTACTTTCTGATTTTGCTATTTTTCGAGCCCCAGTAGCTAAGTTAGTTGAGGATGCTAAGAAAAACTTTCCAAATCCAGAAATTGCACGTGCATATCTTGAAGAAGCTGATCGCTTTTTTAAAGATTACAAACCAACTCTCGAAGATAATCTAATAATTGCTCAAATAATGATGAATCCAGATAATTATGACTATATTACATTATTGAGAGAGCGAACATATCCCTTAAATAAAATTCCAAAAGCTCCTGGGCAAACTGTTGATGAAGTTGGAAGTTTCTTAAAGGTTCTAGAGAAGGATCAGATTATTAAATTAATAAAGGATAATAAAGATAATCTATGGGTATTTTTATTAACTAATATAGTTGCTCATACATTTTATCCCGAATATTTAATTGAGAAAATTCGAAAGGAACGAATGGAAGGAAATATAAAAAAGACAGTAGCAATCAAACATTTAGAATTTCTTGAAAAAGCGTATAAAAAATAATAATGAGGTGATATTCAAATTGTCAGGTGAAGAAGATTCCGCAACAAAACATGTTTTAGAACTCATTGGATTAGCTCATGATGAAGTAAGTACTTATTATAAAATAACAGGAAGAGGTCCTGTAATGATTGGTGAAATTGCTTTGCTTACTAATATCTCTGAAGAACGAGCAGCAGAGATATCAGAAAATTTATTTCAAAAAGGACTCCTTAAACAAATCCCCGGAAAAGCACCAATATATGAAGCTTTACCTCCATATGCTGCGTTAGTTAGTCAAATTCATCAATTTAAGGAAACAATTAAAACATTTCAACAAATTGCACCACAAAATATTCAAGAAAAATTTGATTCATTGGAACAGCATTCTGATAAGCTAAGAAAATTAGATGATTATAAGACTTATTTACAAGTCATGAAAACCAAATTACCAGCTCAAATAAAAACTCAATTTGAGCGATTTGATAAAGAACTTGATCAAGTTAAGAGATTTCAAGATGTTAAAAGGTTTATCCTTAACTTAAAAGAAATTGTCCCTGCAGATATAACTAAAGAATTTGAAGCTATGGAGGCTGGTTTACAATTAGTAAAATCAGAGATAGCGAGTAGATTTGAAAAACAATTTAGAATTGGAGCTTTGAGTAGTATGGCTGAAAAAATTGTATCTAAAGTAATTTCAGAACAATTTGCTCAAATAACTGAAACTTTTAAGGCTAAATTTGTCCAAACAACACAAAACATGCTAGATCAAGTTATTAATCAATTAGGTAGTATCTCAGATACCGCTGGTGAGGTAAGTACAGACTTAGGCTCTATAGTTACAGATATCGAAAGTGGAATAGTATCTACATTAGAAGATTTAGAAGACAGAGTTACAGGAGTTTATGATGAAATAATTAATGGAATTAACGAATTAAAAGACCTATTTAAAAAAGAAATTTTTGAATCGATTCAAGACGACATCATTTACAATATTATCAATCAATTGGAAAGTGCTGAGCTTACAATGAATGAATTCTGGGAGCGTTCGAAAGAAACATCCTTGTTAAGTTTTAAGGATGTTTGGTTTGTAAGATCTGCTGAAGGAATTATGGCCCAAATTAATGACTCATTGTCCCGAGTAAAAATGCGAGTTCACATTGTAGCGCCAAAGTTAGAAGATATTGACTTAATACCTTTATCTGGTCTGAAAAAACATATCAATATTAGGATATCTACAAATTTCGATTTAACTGATCCCGAGGATCAAGCAAGATTTAATCAAGTAGCAGGTTATCCTAATATCTCAATAAGACATTATCCCAGAGAAAACTTATGGTCAATAAATAAAGATTTCGAAGAAGTTGTAGTGTGTGTTGTATCAAAATCACTAGAAGGCGAATTCGAAATAGCTGGAATGGGATCAATACTCGAAGAGCACGTAAAGCTATTTGCTGCCGTTTTGGAAGACGTATGGATTCAAAGTAGAAAATTTGAGCAAGTTGAAATTACTCAAGCAATAAAACAAGCACCAGAAGTTAGTCGTTTACAATCTCAGTACCAAAAACCTGTTACCCCAACTATACCCACAACATCAGAAAAGATACCACCTAAATTAGTTCCAACTCCAGAAATCACTCCTGAGAAAGTTATTAAACCAACACCAACTCAACCAATTGAACCCGCAATTCAGCCTATAGAAATGCAACCAGATATTCAACCTGAAGCGGTAATATCTTCAGATGGTTATCTATCAACCCAATTTGATAGTCTTTTGAGTAAGATTGATACTCTGCCTGGAGAACATATTGCTTTACTTTTAGAGAAATTACAGGATGATATACTTGAAAGAAAAGGTTTCAGTGCTATTTTAAGGCAAATAAGAATGAGTATCTCGCCACTCAAAAGTAACAGGAATCTGTTAAATAACACTGAAAAAGAAGAATTAAAAAGTAAAATAAACTTTTGGAGAAGTAAATTAAAACTTTAGTCTAACTATTTCTCTTTTTTTACTAAAAAATTAGAGTAAAATATTAATCTTTAATGTTATTTAAAATTCTAACCTATATTTTATTAGATTTTGTTTCATAGATTTAATAAAATTCCTTTATCAATAAAGAATATTTTAGAGAATGAAAAATGAATAACAATAATAAATATTCAATTGATCTTGAAGTAAAATATAAACCTTTAGAGATTATTGACATCCCCCAATTAATAAAAAAATGTACTAAAAAATGGCAAAATATATCCCTTTGTAATGTTAATGATTCTGTTATTAGATTGGCAGTTATAGAAGGAGAATTTCATTGGCATAATCATAAAAAAGAGGATGAATTCTTTTTCGTTATTGAGGGATTATTATTAATTGATTTGGAAGAAAAAACTATTGAATTGAAGCCAAGACAAGGTTTCACTGTTCCAAAAGGTGTAATGCATAGAACAAGAGCTCCTACCCGTACATCACTTTTGGTTATAGAAAAAAATACTATAAACCCAACTGGAGATTGAAAGAAATCAATATAAAAAGGGATTTTCTACTCCTAAGTATTTTCTAATAACCTCTAAAATTTCTTCTTTTTTACCTAAATAACCAAAAAGCTGATGCTTCGATTTCCCGTGAGATGCATTATCAATTGTTCTAAATTGGTTTAATTGAAGCTCAATCTCTCCACAGTTCAAAATTGGCTTTTCTGGTGATTCTGAATTATATGATTGGATAACTCCTATTTCTGAATCAGGATGATCTCTCGCAACATCAAAACATTCATTTTGAGTTCTTGGAACATCATTAGAAAGCTTGACTAAAAATCCAAATTCTTTCCTGTCAGGCATTTTTAGTACATAACCTATTTTCGCTGGTCTTGAAAAATCAATATCTTCCGGTCGAATAGCCAACTTATAAACATCATCCACATCAATCTTAAAAGCCACATAATTATCTCCTACCTTTACACGATCAACGGAGATATTTCTAAAGTAAGATAATGGTTTGGGATTAGATTTAGTAGGAATTAATACTGTTCCTGGATTTTTTAGGCCACCACTAATGATTGTGGCTATACTCCAGCCATTAATTTGAAGATTTGGTCTATATAATACACAATCATCCAATAATTCTACTCCACAATAAGATAATCCTGTAGTAAATGGTTCTTTTATTAATTTAAATTGTCGTGTAATTTCTCCTTGAGAGCCTTGTTTTGTTCTCATATTCTGAATAAATAAATTACTCGAAACTGTGCATGAAATCTCATCGTTGTCAAGAATTTCATAATTAGCAGGATCAAGTGACGATTGGCAAATCCAATCCCTAAAATTTGCAGGATCTTTATAGAAATAGTCTTTTTCAGGACTAATCCAGTATCTATCTCCACCAATTGCCCTATTTCTTGTTTTAATTACCTTTTTAGGATTCGAATTCACCCATAATAAATTATAAGAATCATTTCGAGGAAATAATGCTAGAAGTCGACCACCATATTCTGAGATTAAAATTGTTGCGTCATCTGATTTCAGTTCAATTAAATCGGTACTATCTCCAACAGTAGATAGTAAATTATCTTTAGTGTAGTAATTCATAGTTAAGCTAAATGATTAGTAGTATAAATGTGTAATTTCTAAAAAAAAACAGACTCTTTTTCTTTAAATATATTACAAAATATTACGAACTCAACCAAGAAAATTTAAATACTAGGAAATAAAATAATTCAAGATATAAATAGATTAAAGGTCATAATATGCCAAAAATAAATCATTTTGAAATTAATGCTGACGATCCTCTCCGAGCAAAGAGCTTTTATGAGAAGGTATTTAACTGGAAAATTGAGAAATGGGAAGGTCCTCTTGAATATTGGCTTATTACTGCGGGTGACGAAGATGAACCCGGAATTAATGGCGGATTACAGAAACGGGAAAATAAGGAGGATAGTATTTCAACTTATATTGGTGTTAAATCTGTAAAGGAAACAATGAAAAAAATAGAGGAGAACGGTGGAATAATAATTAAACCCAAAAGTGCAATTCCAAGAGTAGGATATTATGCAATATTTAGAGATACAGAAGGGAACAGATTAGATCTTATGGAAGAAGATGAATCAGCAAAATAAAACCATATAATCAATACTAACTTTTTTTTATCTTTATTTTAAAATTTAACAAGGTTTAAATTTAAATCCACAGCATTCGCAGAGATTTTCAAGATTTTCAATGTACTTTAACATTGAATTATACCATTTATCTAATAATTTCCTAAATTGAATTTTTATTGACTCTAAATTCTTCGCATTATAAACATAAAGATACCCCTGTTTTTTGGCATTTTTGAGTCCTTTTACATTAATAAAATCTTTCATTGACATTGATTTGCGTTTAATTAGTTTTAATTCTGATAAGTCTTGAACAGCTCTTTGAATGGAACTCCTATCCATCTTTAATGTATTTGCAATTTCAGAAGTTTTCACATCCGTATTTTTTAACATATATCCAAGTACCTTGGATTCTGTTCTATTTAATCCTAAAATACACTTGAATAATCGTTCACTTGAGAAGATTTCTTTTTTCTCTAATAATTCATTAATTTTATCAAATTCTTTTAATTGTTTCTCTATTACTTCCATTAATAATTACCTTAAAATTTTAAAAATACTATAAAGAAAAAAAGAATAAATTTAAACTTATTTACTGTTTTAATTTATTTAATACTTTTTTCATTCCATCATAATTCATGGATCCAACAATCTTATTCACAATTTCATCATTTTTAATGAATAATGTTGTTGGGATACCTGTGATTTGATATTTCATTGCTAAGGTCGGAATTTCATCAACATTAACTTTAACAAATATGAAGTCTTTTTGAAATTCTTGTTGAAGTTTTTTGAAAATTGGAGCGAAGAACATACAAGGTCCGCACCATACTGCCCAAAAATCTATAATAATTATTTTATCTTTGTAATCTTTCAAAATTTTATTGAAATCCTCGTCTAATTTTATCTCGATTATACTTCCTGGCATTGTTTGATGTTTTAGCAGAGCTTCAGCTTTTTTCTCTCTCAATTTATTTAAATTCTCATCTACTTCTT
>JABXKB010000244.1 GCA_013375485.1 Promethearchaeota archaeon
TAGTTATGATTTGATTTACTCCGATTGCATTATTTTTTTCGAGATACTTTCTTGAACACCGAATACTTAATTTAATTGTACCGGACTTTTTCTCAGGACCTCCTAAAAATAAAATTTTATTTGGGTTGAATAGTTCGTTAACAGTACTAAAACTAGCTGTGTCTGACCAGTTACTTGGTGGAATTTTACCCTTTACTTCCAAAAATATTGCACTTTCAGTTTCAAAGTGAGGAGATTCGATTGATAAAGTTCTTAAATTTTTAGCTAGGTTTTCTATATATTCAGAATAGATACTTTTAGCATCGCGTGTTATAGATTTTAAGTGAATCATTGAAATAGCAGCGCTTATATTTCTAAAACATAAAACATTTAATAAAATCGCATGCTCAAAGGCAAACTTTAATAAACCAGTTTTGTGTGGTAATATAGAATAATGGCCATAACTATTAATATTCGCTTCCCTTTGAATTTTTTCGATTTCAGATCTAGTTAAATCAATAATTTTAGTTTTTGGATTAATATTTATAGTATTTAAAAAAGAATTAGCTTCTTGATCTGATACCCCTCCAAATCGACTAAGAAAGGGCAGAATACTATATTTCAACCCTTTCCCAATCGATTCATGCATACTTCCGAATAGAATTAAGCCTTCATTATCTTCAATAAGTTCCTCAGCAACTAATTCCTCATAAATCTCTCGATTAAATGATTTTAATTTATCCATTGATTTTAGTGAATCTCCAGCAATTCCAATGACTGTTAACCATCCTTGCTTTATTATCGATGGTTTTACTTGTTTTGCAAACATATATGTTAAAGTTGCACCAGCGATATGCTCTAATCCATCATAACCATATATAGTTGGATTTATAAAAAATAGATTCTCAGGAAATTCATCCTTTTGTACATCATCTTCTACTTCATGATGATCAAGAATGAAAAAAATTTCTTTTCTATTTCTAATAATTGGGATTAATTCTTTTAAATTAGAACCTACATCAGTAAAAATATAAGCAGTTTTGTTTGATTGTCTAGTTGAAAGAATACCTTTTAAGTAATTGACCCAAGAAGCAGATCGATTGTAAATAAAATAATCAAAATTTAGATGCATTTTATATAATAAATTCTGGATTATATGAAGACAACTAATCCCATCAGCATCATTATGAGAAATGGTTATAACATGGTTAAAAGAATGATCAATAAATTGATCCACAGCATTGTTAAGATCTTCTAAGAATTTAGTTTTATCAGGAATATTGGTCATTTATATCAATATATTCTACATATTTAGACTGTATTTTATCGATAGAGTGAATAATAATTAAAGTTCAAAATAACATTTAAGAGAAAACTAAGGTTAAAAACGATCTATTTTAATATTCTTATTTTTTTTTAAAATCTAATAAATTCCAAATAAATTCTATAATTATAAATATTCCGATTTCAAATAGGTTTTTTGCTGAAAATTAGTTATTAATTAAAACCTATAGTAAAATTATTTAATTTAATTTAATTTTCTGTTCTAAATACTTTAATTTCATCTCATTTATAATGCTAAGTAAAAAAAGGAATTGTATACAAGATCATATTAAATTAATCCTAGTCATAATTATTATATCATTCATACTATTTCCTCTAGCTTTAAGTTGTCTTAGATTTAATTCAGACACAGAATTTTATGATTCTTTACCCAAACTAAATGATTTCTCTAAAGATGATTATAATCCAATATTATCTGAAGAAAAACAAGCACTTGGTAATATTACAGTAAATAATATTGATTTAAGTGATTTAGAACCAGGATTTTTTATTTATAATGATTCCTATCCTCTAATTTATAATGATATTACTTCAAAAAATTTAAATGCATCACGATTAGATTTGAAATTTATAAACACTACGGAACCTGCAATAGTGGACAACCTAGATGAAAAAATAATAGATAATACTGCCATTACGGTAGCATTAAATGAGAGTATATTTGTTGAATACAACGATCTAACAGAAGGTTATTTTATATATCATGCTCGTTTGACTCCTAGTGAATTATCCCAATTATTTATTAATAATGGCACTAACACTTTTGAATTGGATTCTGAAACTAATTATACTATTGATAGAGATAGTTTCGTTGTTTTTGATTACAAATCCTATTTCCAAGGATTACCAAATTCTAATTTCACTTTATACTTTATCTGGGAATTTACTTTAGAGATATTGGATTGGAGATTAAATCAAAATCCCGATAATAATTTAATAATTACGAGTAAAGAACAAAATTTTATAGTTGATTTTAACTATCATTTTAATTTATTTGGCCAAAAATATAATCAATCTGTTCCTATCCCTGTTGAACCTATTGTTGCTGATAACATATATATTGCCTTGACTGTAAATCTGCCTGACAAAAATTTATTAAGTAATTATTCTCTCGAATTAAATAATGAGATTGTCAATATTGGTGAACATCTTAACCAAGACAATTCGATTGATGTACTCTTAACAGATCTTTTTTCTGGATTCCAAAGTGAATTTTTTTTAAATTTTACTACTACGTTTATTTTAAAATTTATTGATCCTATTGGGGAAACATGGGCAATTGACAGACTGGTAGAGTTGAATCGTATACGAGAAAGAATTTATTTCCCATCATTGATAAATGGCCCTCAACATATTTTTCTAAAATATATATCATTTTATGAACCTGCCATTTATGCTGATCAAATTCTTACCAATTCTTCTTTATTTGAAAGAGATTTCGCATACTTTCATTTGAACACGTCTTTAACAGGAAGACAAGGAATAAAAGTTAGAGTTCCTTATTTGATTGTGGGAGAAACTTGTCCTTTTATAATTAAATATATACCAACCCAAACATTAAGAATTGTTATTTCAGATAATATTAAAATGCCATTAATAGGAGCGGATGTAAATGTATATTATTTTGGTAAAGAATATGGAACATATATAGCTAAAGATCGAATTCAACCAATAACTCCTGGAAAGACGAATGAAAATGGTGAAATATCGTTACACAATGTTCCTAGTGGAAATTATACGATTAGGATTTATTATAATGGAATATTTCTTAAGGAATCCATTTGCAATACTTATAATTATAGAAATTATATTAACACAAAATACCCTCATTTTCCTCTTTGGTTAATAATATTTGGAATTATAAATGGAATTTTTCTTATCTTTGGAGCAATGTTTTATATAAAATATAAAAAAACGCGATGAATCCTTTTGATTGTCATTTTTTGTGATAATATTGATGATTTTATTGTTTTTTTAGAAAAAAAAATAATGAATGAGATATTTTACGAAATTAAAGATATTAAAAACCATATAACTTTATCAAATGGTATAAATTCAGAAATTGTGCTTCATTTTCTTGCTAAAATCTCTAATACTCTCATATTATATGAAACTAAACAAAATATAACAAAGTCTAGTGATTCAAAGAATCGTGAGGAAGTACTTCAATCTTTACAACATATTTTTAATCAAGTAGATCCTTCACTAAAGCTTGTTAAAGGAAAGATAAGAGAAATTTTTTTGTCATATTCTTCTTAAAGATTAATGATGATTTATCACTTCTCCGTATCCTATTAATCGGTAACGTCGATTTATTATTCTTGAAATTGCGTATATAAAATTTTCTGGAGGGCAAATTGGAGGATTTAATTTTATAACAACACTATCCTTTAATATTTTTGTAACGATACCTCCTGTTTTTTCTGTTCCGACGACTAATAATAATTTTTCATTATGTTTAACCGAATGCACTCTGAGCATTTGCTCAGAACCAATTACGCGATCCAAAAGGTTTACTTTTAATTCTACTTCATCAAGAACATCGGGTAATGTACCTGGTTTTCCAACTAAATGACCTATTAAGTGATCACCCTTAGTTAAAGCAGGATCCAATTTAGTTCCTAAACCTATGAGGCCTCCTGGTTTTGCATTATCAAATTGATTATTTCCTTGATTAATACTAACAACAGTGGATTTCAAGGGAATATACTTATCTTTTACTCTTAGACCAGGTCGAATTTCAATTAAATCCCCAATCTTAATATTACCTTTTAAAACAGATCCACCAATTACACCACCTTTTAGATCATTGATTTCCTTCCCAGGCCGATTAATATCAAAAGATCTCGCGATCAAAAATTGGAAGTCTCCTTCACTAAGTTCAGGGGATGGAATTATTTCTTCAAAAGCTTTTAAAATTAGACCTATATTTGCTCCAAATACCGCTGAAATTGGTAAAATTGGAGCATTTTCAGCAATTGTACTTTTAATAAATTCTTTTATTTGTCGATAATTCTCCATAGCTTGTTCTCGTGAAACAGCATCAATTTTATTTTGTAAAATGATTAATTTTTCTATACCCGCAATATGCAATGCTTCCAAGTGTTCTCTTGTTTGAGGTTGAGGACATTCTTCATCCGCCGCAATTAAAAGACAAGCCCCATCCATTAATGATGCTCCACTTAACATTGTTGCCATTAAAATTTCATGACCGGGAGCATCGACAAAGGAAATGTTTCTTTTAAATTCAATTTGTTCTTTACATTCGGGGCATAGAAAGTGATTTTCTCCTTTTTTCCTTGCTTTTTCAGCTAGATAATAAGTTAGATACTCATCACAATTTGAACAATACAGAATAGTTGCATTTGAATACCCTAATTTTATTGAAATTCCTCTTTCTTGCTCTTCCGAATGCCTATCTGTCCAATCTCCTGTTAGGGCTTTTACTAGGGTTGTCTTTATGTTTCATGAAGGAATCCTTCAATAATTTCCATGGTCTACATGTCCCACAAGCCCTATATTACATTCTGCTTGTTGTTTTATCAATTCTTTTAGTGTATTAGCTTTCTTTTTTGAAACTGGCTTTGTTTTAGGTTTTGCTTTAGATTTTGATATATGTTCTTCTTCAAGTTTTTCTTTTACTTCACTAAACGGTTGTTCTATTATCTCCATTTCTTTTAACATTTGTTTAGCATGTGCAATGTATTTTTCTGCAGTTGTTTTTCCAACACCTTTAATTTTGAGCTTTAATAAATCCTCTAGTTTAGCATTAGCAAGTTTTTCAACGGTATTAATTTTAGCTGCTATTAATTTTTCTGCTGTTGCTTTTCCAATTCCACTTACATCTTCCAATTTATAAGACATATTAGTTTAATTTTATTTTGTTTAACTCCTAAATATTTAGTTTCCTAAGAACAATTAAGGAAGTATTTTTTATTAAATTAATCAATATATAGAATATATTAAAAAAATCTAGGTCTAAAATCGAATATTTTATTGTGTTTCAATTGTTTTAATACCACCGGGTTTTTTAACGAGCTCTTTATACGAAACTCTCAAAAGACTATCCACATAGAAAGTTGATAATTTTTTACATGATTTACATATTATATACACTGGAGCAGGATATAGTTTAGAATCAATATCTTCCATTTCAATTTTAAAGATAATTTTCTCATTACAATGTGGACAGAAATTAAATCGAAGTGGCATAAAAACCCGATAATTTTCTATTATAATAATTAGATTCTTATTTTTAAATTCTTATTTCTAATAATAAATATAGAATTAATAATTTGTAATTATTGATAATATATGGTTAGATTTTCTATTAAAAAAATTATCTACTTTTCTATCATCGTTTTAACTCTCTTACCACTAGTTAGTTTAAATCTAAACTATAGCTTAACGAATTCAGGAGAGAATAATTTCTCAGAGGGAATTAGTCTATCTAACGGTGATTTGGATGTTGATTTATCAATACTACCAGAAATTAACTACACAATATTAAATAATCTCTGGTATAATCCCAAAATTGAAATGTTGATTATAACTCCAGATGATACCGATTTTATTAATGCTGTGGTTCCTTTAATGGAATGGAAAAATGAAAAAGGTGTAAAAACAATCATTTTAAGTAATTTTTCGTTATATGAAGGGAGAGATACAGCTGAAAAAATTCGAAATATGATTAAAGAATATTATGAAAAAGAAAATATTCGATGGGTTCTTTTAGCTGGAGATGCTCAAGATGATCTAATTCCTATTAGAAAAGTGTATAATCCGGATGTCTTGAGATGGGAAGATGGAAGAACTGAAACTGTTGGTGATGAATATTATAAACCAACGGATTTCTATTATGCAGATCTTAATGGTACTTGGGATAGTGATGACGATGGAATATGGGGAGAAGCACCACAAGATAATACTTATGGTTTAGATGAAATATCATGGGATCCTGAAGTGTATGTTGGAAGATTGCCAGCAGATAATGCAAATGAGCTTGGAATTATGATAAATAAGACTCTGAAATATGAAACTGATCCAGAAGTAGGTGATTGGATGAATAGAATGTTATTAGCTGGGGGTATTTCTGAATACAATCCACAAGAATACGAAAGTCAATTAACGAGTTATATTATAGATAATTATGCTAAAGATGAGGTGAATTATACTCATTTAATAGAAGAAGAAGGCAATCTAACCCGGTCAAACCTTAGAAATTATTTTAATGATGGATATTCAACTGTTATAATGGCTGGTCATGGAGGGCGTCCACAATATTATTATAAAAATCCCTATGATTGGGGTTATACCTCCTCAGATGCTGATTCAAGTTCTAATATCAACAAGCCTTCTTTAGTGTATTTAGATGCTTGCACTCTTTCTAGTTATGATTTAGGTGACAATAGTATAGGGGAAACGCTTATAAAAAGGGAAGATGGCGGTGCGATTGGGGTTATTGGAGGATTACGGGTGACATGGTATCTTCGCTACGATGATAACCTCGAAATGTTAAATCGAGGAAATGCAAAATTATTTTGGAAAGAATTTTTTGTTAATAAAAAGTTTCAGCAAGGAAGGGCATTATATGATTCTAAAGGTGCTTATATCACTAGTGATTACTATCTTAGAGGAGAAGCATCAACAGATTTAGACTTTGAACGTAAAAATATTTTAACGTATTGCCTTTTAGGTGATCCTGAACTTGATATTTATACTAATAAACCAAAATTAGCACTAAATCCGTTTACTGAAAATATCTATGAAGGCCAATTAGTTTCGATAACTATAAGAGATTTTAATGGCAAAACCGTTCCTTATGCACGAGTATATCTTAGAGGTTCTGATGGAAAATATCATACTGCATATGCGGATGAAAATGCTTTGGTCAGTTTTCGTGTCCCTGCTCAAGAAAATGAGGTTTATAATGTAACAATTACGGGGCACAATTTAATTCCCTCATATTTCAATTTTACTACGATTCCAGATACAACTAACC
>JABXKB010000454.1 GCA_013375485.1 Promethearchaeota archaeon
AATTTAGTAAAAATTAAAATTGGAGATAAGAGATTTAAGGTCTATCAAGCACTAAAATTGCATAAATCTCAATTCTATACAAAAGATATGAAATGGCAAACTGAAGCTATGAAAGAAAGACGTAGAGAGAGATTTGGAGTTTTTCATTTAAAAGACAAGGGAAAATTCTATAATTTCTAATAAAATCCTTATTTTGATAAATTTTAGATTTATCATCTATTAATTAATTTTAATAAAACTTAAAAATATGAGCAGAATATCTTCATAATTAAAGATTCCAAATTAAGATTTTTCGCGAAAAGATTGTTAGATAAAGTCAAAGAAATTTGGTTAAGATTTAAACTTGAAATTATACTTTTCATTAGTTATTTCGTATTTTTACTTATTATCAGAATTATAATCCCCATTTCCTGGACTTTATGGAGTCTCGGTTATGAATCAGATAATGAATTTTATTACATGATGGCACAAGATATTTCTTGTATTTTTGAGAGAAAAATAATAGCACCTTTCTGTTATAGAATTTTAATGCCATTTTTAGTTTGCATTTTACCCTTCAACATAGAATTCAGTTTTGCAACAATAGGATTTATTTCTTATTACTTATTGGGAATAATGCTTTATTTCACACTAAGAATTCATTTTAACAGGAATTATTCAATATTAGGATTATCCTTATTTTGTATCTTTATTGAATTTACAACTGATTTTTTATTTGTCGAATTTGGGGCAGTGTATTTGATTGATCCATTGGCCTACTTGCTTTTTATTTGTTGCTTTTATGCAATTTTAAAACATAATGATAAGTTATACGCAATTTTTCTTTTTTTAGGAGTAATAACGAAGGAAAGCGTTTTATTCACAATTCCAGTATTTTTTATTTATAATTATTATAGAAACCATGATAAGTTTGAAATTAAAAATGGAATAAAGTCATTTTATAGAAATACTAAATTTATTTTACCTGCATTACTTAGTTTTTTATTATTACGGTTGGTAATTATTCCGCTACCTGTGTCAGAACATTATGTTTGGTATATAGGATATCAACAAACTGATTATATGTCTCTTGAATATTTTTTAATGATGATACAACATGAAATTGACCTATTTAAAAGTAATGGATTCTATTTTTATACATTTGGGGTATGGAGTATTCTTCCAATTTTTTGTTTATTTAATAAAATAGAAGATGTGTGGAAATGGATTAGAATTTATGGGTTTTTTATGTTTTGCGTGTATCTACAATTAATCATGGCACTAACCGATTTTAGAGCAAGATTATTGTATATAGCATATTATCCAATAATCTATTTATCAGTCTTAGGAATTAAACGATTAGTTGATTTATTAGGAAATTACATTCAAAAATCGAATGAACAGATTTTAATCATTTAAATTAAAAAAAAATTTTTAATAAAAATAAATTCTTTAATAATTTTAACTTATTAAGATGGTAGATCAAGAAAAATTATTTGATGCCGCCTTTATAATTAAAAATTCTAATTATATTGTTATATTTTCTGGAGCAGGAATCTCTACAGAATCTGGAATTGATGATTTTCGTAGTCCTGGAGGTCTCTGGGAACGTTACAATCCAAATATTTATGCTAATTATCAGGTTTTTTTACAAGATCCTTCACTATTTTGGAAAATGCATAAAGAAATAGAAGATCTTGTTGGTACAGCAGATCCTAATCAAGCACATTTAGCTATTGCTGAATTAGAAAAGAGGGGGAAAGTGAAAGCCGTGATTAC
>JABXKB010000016.1 GCA_013375485.1 Promethearchaeota archaeon
CCTAATTTTCTCCCATCTGATTCTGGGACTGCAATTGCTAAGACTCTATTCTCATCTAAATCATGCAATATTACAGAACCGTTTTCTCCACCAATTATTGAATATTCCATATGACTTTCTAGCAAGACTCCAGATAAATTATATAATGCAGCAACCATTGCTGAAAGAATTGGTTCAGGCATTGTAGACTGAATCTTAATGGGTAATCCATCTTTTGTAATAATTGCTAAAACCAGAGTATTCGGTATTGCTCGTTTTAAGCCCTTAAATATTTCTTCCTTAAGAATATCCGAAGTTTCAATAACAGCAGATACTTGTAGGCTTAATTTTTGTAATTTATTTATATAGGAATCTAATCCTTCAAGTTCAGCCATTTCACGATTGAGATACGTAATCATAGTAATATTTTCCGTTAAAATTGAAAGAACAATCTTTTCCTTGCCATAAATGAGGTTGTAAGAAACTTCTTGATTCAATGAATCTCTTAACATTTTAGATGAAAGAAATACAAGGGAGCTATTTGCAGCGGTAACTTCACCTGTTGTCATCTTAATATCTTTTTTGAAAATACTTGCGATTTTTGTACCCTCTGGCGTTCCAATATTAATACCAATTATTGCTGATGCTGATTCAAGCTCTTTTTCGACTAGTTCTAACACATCAGATTTTAATTCTTCTAGTATTTTTTCTTGCTTCTCCATGAATGTATACTAAGATATTTGAGAATAAAAAGATATTCTAATAATTGAGTAATAATTGTAAGAATATAGGAATGATAATTAGTGAAGCTTAAAGCACAAAAAATGGTTTTGTTATTAAAAATGGTAAAAATGAAGTAGAAATAATAAACTTATAAATTGTTAATATTATAGTAAAAATTATAAATAAAAAATATTGTGATCTTTTTAATGGATTATGAAATAAAGAAACGTTTAGAGGGAAAAGACAGCTTAATTAAATTAAAAGATGAACAAATTAAAGCTCTTGAAGCTGCTCTAAAAGTAAAAGATGAACAAATCGAGACTCTTGAGAAAACAATAAATACTAAAGACGACGGAACAAAGACATTGGAAAAAACTCTTAAATTAAAAGAAGAAGAAATTAGTAAATTAAGTTCTTCAGCTATAAATCCAAGTATTATTAAAGAAAAAGATGAAACGATTAGTCAACTTCAGAAAGAAATTGAAATATTAAATGAAGAATTAACTAAAGCAGATGAGGATTTAGAAAGCCTAGAATTGGAAAATGAGAAAATGAGAAAAGTTGAAACTACCTCTACAGACGTAAAGATTATTGATTTTACAAATATTCAAGTATCTAAATCTGAAATTATCAAGAAAATGAGGAGTATCTTAGAAAATGCAATTTCTAATGTTACAATTGTTGTTCCTACTATTGAAGATTTACAGGAGCTTTACTTATATGAACTTAGATCATCTGTTAGTATGAACATTGCTTGTTCAATTAATCCTGGAATTGAGGAACATTCTGAACTTTTAGATGAGTTTGAAAGTTTAGATAATATTTCCCTTAGAAATTATGAAAGAAGAGATAGATTTGTGTTAATGAGAGATGGAGAAGAACTATTATTAGCAGTTATAGGTAAATCTGAAGATAATAATTTAGTGGTTCATACAAAAGATCCAAAACACATCCGTATCTTAAATCCAATCGTAATGGAATGTTGGATACAGAGTAGAAAAATCTAAAAGATCTGGTATTTAGAAAATAGGGCATTTTTTTTTCTCACATTTATCATTCTTTAAAGAAAAAATACATTTACTATAAGTGTATCCTACTTCAATATCAAAAATTTCCTTTAAAAATGTAAGAGTCTCAAAAATAGATAATTTTACCGATCTTTTACAACAATGTTCTAGATTATCAGCAATCTTGTTTAGTGATCTTGAGGTAATTTGATTCGCTAATGTTCTTGGATAATCTGTAGCGGGTGTTGCTCCGGTAAATATACTTATTGCCACTCCAGAACCCATACCTGCACCACAAGAACCATAAAATCCACACCAGCCACCAGGAATTTTGGATGATCTCCTAATTGCCTCTTTTATATCAAATAGAGTAATTTCACTTCCGTTAAATTTTTTAATATCATTATTTCTAAGTGCTGTTAAAATTACCGCTGGTGTAAGAACATGATGTTCAGGGTCATAAACTTTGAAATTGGGGTGTTTCATTATTTCATCTGCTAATTCAAATGGATCTTTAATTTTGGTTTCTTCACATATTCTTTCTATTATTTCAATTGGACCTTTGGAATGACAATCATCACAAACATAATGCCTATCTTCACAAAAGATATTAGAATTAAATATTTTACCACAGAATTCGCAGGTAAGATCTTTATAATCTTCTGGTTTTGTGGCATAAACTAAGTTCTTATGACAAATCTCACACTTATCCCTTTTTTTTTTCAGCCATTCTTAATCATAAAATTAAAGTTTATTATATTTCTATGTACATTCTTTTTCTTTTATTAAAATGAGCTAATTGATTATAACCAATTTTCTTTAACAACTTTAACATTTTATTAAATTCATATGCCAAATCATTTGGATGATGAGCATCTGATGATAATAAAACATTTAGATCTAGATTAAACATTTCTTCTATAATTTCCTCGCTTGGATATTGTTCGTTTATTTCTTTTCTTAGCCCGCCAGTATTAATCTCAATCGTTAAATCAGCTTTCTTTGCTAGCTCAAGTGTCTTAATTGCTTCATTCATAACTAATTCTTTATTATTGGCTCTTTTGTTATATTTTTTTGGCAAATCAAAATGACTTAAAATATCAAAATTAAATTTCTCTGAATTTATCATGTGTTGTAGCTTATTATAATATTCTAAATAGATATTATCGATACTCTCGTATTCCTTATAAATGCTTAAGAATCTCCTATCATCAAAAGCAAATAATCTTGATTTTCCGTGTAGTATATGCACTGATCCTAAAATATAATCTAATTTATCCACTCTACTATAAAATTCTTTTTCTAAATTTACTTCATGGCTTCTAAAATAATCAATTTCAAATGCTGTCCTTATCTGGATTTCTTTATTATATTTTATCTTTAGTTTTTCAATAGAAGAGAGGTAGGAATCAACTTCATTTAACCTCATCGCATATTCGTGATAAGGTACTTCTTTAATTGAAACAAGACTGTTCTCAAGATAATCATATGGGAAATGATCACTTATTCCAATAAGATCTAAATTTATCTCAATAGCTTTTTTAATGTAATCCTCAATTTTGCCCTCAGCATGCCGACATAATTCATTATGAGTATGCCAATCTTCTAAAACCATCTTATCTTTATTAAATAGTAGAAGTTAGATAAAATTAATGATAACCTACTATAAGCTGATAAGTTTTTGGAATTTAAAAATAAACAGTTTGATGGTCCATATGAAGTTAGTTCATTAGAAATTAATAACAATGGTCAATTATTAAGAGGTTTATTATATTTTCCCTCTGTAAAATTCAAAAAACCTTATCCAGTTATTATTTACTTCCATGGATTCCCACAATTGTTTTCCTTGACGGAAATCGTAAAGAATTATAAGAATCTTTTAGATTTAGGTTATGCTTTAACATTTTTTAATTTTAGAGGATATAGGTACAGTGAAGGAAACATTTCAATACAATCTCAAATTTCAGATGGCTTTAAGATTATAGAATTTGTAGAATTACTAGCTAAAGAGGATATATTCAAAAAAAATGATATAAACATCATTGCTCACGACTTAGGTGCATATATTGCGTTAATTCTTTGTTCTCATATAAAAACAATTAATAAATTGAACCTTATTAGTCCAATTTTAGATTTAAAGAAACATGTCCATAGTAAAGATTTCCCAAAAATTTTAAGCTATATAAACAGATTTCTCCCTGGAAATATCAAAGGCATTGAAAATATTGAAAATTTTATTGAGTTTACTAAATTGGAGTTAATTAAAGATGAATTTCAAATCGAGAAATTTATAAAAAATTTAAAAAATAAAAAATTAAAGGTAGTTATCGGAGAAAACGATAAGTTAACTCCTCTGATTGAAGTTAAAACGATCTTAAATCATGCTAATATAAGATATGAATTATCTTTAATTGAAAACATGGATCATAATTATAATGATGAGGAGGAATTAGAAAAATTGAATAAAGAAATAATCAATTATTTTAAATATTCGTAATTTCTAAGAAGGTGTTTAAATTTGGCAAAATATCATATGAGACGGATTGAAAAGGAAATTTCAAATGAAGAAGAAATAATTGAAATTTTAAAAAATGGAAAATATGCCATTATATCCTTGTGTAAAGAGAATGAACCTTATATAGTCACATTAAGTTATGGATATGATGATACTAAACGTGCACTTTATTTTCATTGTGCTAAAGAGGGGCAAAAGTTAGATTTTATAAAATCTAATCCCAACGTGTGTGGAACTGTCATAGAAGAAAATGGGTATACAGATGGATGTGGTCAAGCATTTCGTTCTGTAGTATTTAGAGGAACGATGGTAATTGTAGAAACATTAGAGGAAAAAAAGAAAGGATTAGAAGTTTTAATAAATCAATTGGAAAAAGACCCTATTCCTACTAAAAATAAATTCTTAAAGAAAGAAAATACTTATGAAAACTTAGGAATGTTGAGATTAGATATAACTGATATTTCTGGTAAAGAGGAAAAAGCAGAATCTTAACAATTTATATCATATAATATTATTATTTTCTTTAGGCTTGCTTTTAATTTTTCTTATTGAATTTTTATACATTTAACAACAACCTAAATTAAGTTGGTGTAGTTAGCTAGGTATTAATACACTTAAAAACTATTTGCCAGTGAAAATGCTTCAAAAAGTTAATTTTAGACAAAGGTGATTCTATTTTATTTAAAAACTTATAAAGAATTCTAAAAAGAATAGGTTTGCTAAAGAAATTCTTAAAAAACATAGCTAATGGAGATAAAAGAAAATATTCATGGTGTTCTATATTTCCAAAAATTTTTTGTGCGATTAATACATCTTTTATAAATAAGGGATGTTCATGTCTGGTTCTGCTTTTAGGAGCAAAAAATTTTCTATTTAATTCAACTATAGGGTTTTTTTTTAATGGTTCTATAAAAGAAATAAAACCTTTTTTCTTAAGTAAACGTTTACATTCTCGACAGAATAACTCAAAGTTTGGTATATGATGGATAATTCTAGACCCAACAATTATATCAAATGTGTTGTCTAGGAAATCTGGAACTTGAGCATTCATAACCATAAATTCTATTTTGAGATCTAATTGATTCATCCTAGCTTTACATAAATCGATATAATTTTTTGAGAGATCGATACCTACAACATTAGCATCTTTTTGAGCTAAATATAACGAGAGATCACCTCTTCCACAACCAACATCTAGCACTTTCTTACCTTTAACATTTCCTATCATATTTTTAAATTTTAAATTAGCTAATCTGAAAAAGCTCTGATCTTCTAAGTTAAAGATTTTTCCTGAACGTGGTTTCCTTTTACTATAATATGCTTCTTCACTTTTGAAAATATGATTATATTTAGAAAGTATTTTGTTTCTATCTCTATTATTCATAAATATCGAATCTTAACTTATCAGTTATTTTTAATAATTATTTCTGAGTTTTGTATATTATTATCCTATTTATTTTGTATAAATGAAAGACTTATTTTAAATTCAAAACCTATAAAACTTCATTTTACTCTTTATATGGCAATATTTAATTCTTTAAAATAAATATATTGAAATGTAAATAGATGACTCCTTCAAAAAACTTTAATAAAATCTACAATGACATAATTAATAATAATATTAAAAAAGGCATAGGTCTTAACCAAATCTTTTCACTATTTAAAGAGTCCCATACTCAGGATATTGAATTTGAGATTATAGAAATTCTAAATAAATTACATATTAATAACGATGATGTTGTTGATTTCTTAATACAAATTCTAATATCAGATGAAAATGAGTTTATAAAATTAATCATTGCTAAATTTTTAATCCAGAATAATATTGATAAAAGTTTTTCCTTATTGAAAAAAAGGATCAAGTTAGAATTTTCTGCTTATTTCATCACTTCACTATATAAATTTTTAAATAAAAAAGATCTTAAGATCTGTGAAATCTTTAAAAATATTATAATAGATCACTATAGGGAAATTTATGATGTAGTTTTTGAAGAAGCAAAATTCTTCTTGGATTTGGAAACCACACAGATGGAAAATCCAAATCGTATTGATTTTAAAGTAGGTTATTTTAATAAGTTTAAAGCAGATAATCTTGAGATTCTAAAAAATGATAGTTATTATAATTATTTAATAAGAGATTCACATATTATCTCTTTAAATTTAAGTAGATGGGATTTAAAAGAATTACCTGAATCTATTGGCTCATTATCAAAATTACAATACTTAAGTTTAGCTAATCTTAAATTGAAAAGCCTTCCCGAATCAATAAAATTACTTTCTTATCTGACATATCTTAATTTATGTGGTAATAACTTTAAGATTATTCCTCGATGGTTGACAGATTTTATTGAAAGAAAATTCTCACAAAAATATATCAATGAGGGTGTAGATCCTAATGAAGCGAGAGCACTAGGTTTGATAGAAATTCTGAAAGGTAACATGGTTGAGAAGGCTAATATTGAAAGTGACGTAATTAATTGGGAAATAGTTTTAAATTACAAAATAAATATTAATGGAAATATAATTGGATTATATATTGATGATGAAAAAACGGGAATAGGAATATTTCCAGAAATCTTATGTACTCTTACACATCTTCAAGAATTAGTATTATCTAATTCCTCTATTAAAAATATTCCAAACTGTATAGGCGAACTTCAGGCTCTTAAATATTTAGATTTATCTTTTAATAGAATCAGATCAATTCCAGAATCTATAAATACGCTAAGAAGTTTGGAATACCTAAATTTAAATGATAATGAAATTCCAGAAAAAACAATCTTATCCATCAGATGGAATAAATCAGGTCAGATTTTCATAGATAAAGGTGATTATGATAAGGCTATTTTGGAATGTAAAGAAACGCTAGAAATTTATCCAAGGAATAAATCTGCTTGGTTACATCTGGGTATTGCTAATAAAGAAAAAGGTGATTATTCTCTTGCTGAACGTGCATTTAAAAGATTTCTCGAAATTGATCCATTTAGCTGCGTAGTGTTAGATTATCTAAGTGATATATATCATAACAATGGAGAATACCTTAAAGCAATTTCTATGATACAACAAGCTATAGCCATTGAACCAAATTTAGCAATATTATGGAGCAATTTAGGCTTTAATTTTAAAAAAATAGGAAAATATGATCAAGCAATAGATGCGTATTTGCACTCCCTTGAAATTGATCCAAAAAATCAAAATGTATGGAAAGATCTCGCTTCAATTTATCGTGATAAAGGAAATTATATGAAAGCAATTGAAGCTGATGAACGAGCTCTAGAACTTGAATTACATTTTAAAGAAAATAAGGTTGAGTGAGAAAGCAATTTCTCCATTTATTCAATATACTGTTTAATATATCTCTGAACTTCGCTTGCTGGTTGATAAATTCCGAAATGCCCCTCACATAAAATATCTGCATTCAAATCTAAAAGTTTTCGCAAAGAATTTTGATAATCTTCAAAATTACTTACACCTGGAATAATTGGCCCATGCAAATCTTGTCCAAATAAAATTTTTTTTTTATTATCTTCTGTCTCAAGTAAAATAGAAATAGATCCTGGAGTATGACCAGGAGTATGTAGGCATTGAAAATTATATTTCCCAAATTTTAATATTTCAGAGTCTCCTTTCAATCTTTTTTCAAGCTTTACAGGTTTATAATTAACTCCATACCATCCAGCTGCAGTTTCTCTATCATGTCCCTTCTCTTCTATTGCGTTTGCATCTAATTCATGAGCATAAAATTTTACTTTTTTATTAAAATCTTTAAGATCTGAGCAAGCAGCTATATGATCAATATGAAAATGTGTAATTATACAATGTTTAATCTCCATAGGATTTAATCCAACTTTACTAATTTTTTTTATCAAGTTTAAACTCATACCACAATCAATTAAGACAAGCCCATTGTCACCATGTGTATTTACTAAAAATACAGAACATCCAGAATCACCTACATGGAATATATCTTTATAAACTTCTTTCATAATACAATCATTTCTTCAATTGTATTAAGATTTTTCTATAAAATATTTTCTATAAAGTAAAACCGTAATAACAGAAGCCATCATCGCGGAAAATAGGACATCTGAAGCATAATGAGCGCCAATAACTATGCGAGATAGACCAACGAAAATTGCCCAACCAAGCACTAAAATCGTTAATATGATTCTAATCGGATCTTTCAATTTGCGACCTTTCACAAGTATTAATAGGGGTAAAAACATAAAACCCATAGCTGTGTGACCAGAAGGGAATGATCTTCCACTTGAAGTTGGACCAGGAGGCAAGAACCATGGAGTATAATCTGTATAACCCGGAACAATCAAATCTCTAAAGCGTATTCTGCCACTTAATATTTTAGTAATTTGAACAAATATCAGAGGATTAATTACTGCTAAAATAATTATAACTGCTGAAATTTTTTGATATTTTTTCCAATCTTTATTGAATGTTATAGCTAGGAATGCTATTAGACAAATAGATATACTTCCTCCATCAAGAATTAAATCTTGAGAATTATCAATTATCCCCAAGATGAATAGGATTATTCCAATTGCTAGTATAACATATGCCGGAATTTTTTGTTTCTTTATATCTTTATTATAACTTCCAATTAAAGCAGATAAAGCAATTGCAATTAAACCATAACCGGGAACTTCACCATAACCTCTTCCGAAGATACCCCATTCTGAGCTTTCATCCACCACAGCTATTGATATCTCTAAATCAGTAAAACCAAAAACTAAAGCAAGGATAATCCACACTATAACTATAATTAATATTAATTTCATTGTAAATGATTTTTTCAAATTTTCAAGCATTCTCATACCCTTGTAAAGATAATTAAATCAAAATCAATAAATAGAGAACTTTTTAATTATAATCCTAATTAGTTCTTTTTTTATTTAAAATATTCCATTATTAAGTTAAAGAGTATGTCAGGATAATCTGTGTAAATTGCTTCAACCCTTTTATTGTGATAATTTAATTTTATAACCTTTTTCATAATTATTTTCGTATTAACTCCCCAAATGTAACATTTGAATCCATTTTCTTATTCACTTTTATTTAAAATGTAAAAGAGAGTTACCATAATATATTATATTTTATGTGTTTCTTAAAACCTTATTAAGCAAAAAATCTAGACTTTGTAAAGCATCTTTGAATGATTTATTTTCGATAATTAAATTTTTATTTTTTAAACTTGGTAATTTTGAAAATAATGATTTAATTGGAATTGTTCCCTCTTCCAAGCTTCCATGTGTATCTTTCCCAAAATTATTTGATAAGTGAATAGCAATTATAGGAAAGTCATAGATAATTGGAATATCATCTAATAAAGCTTTAGAATCAATATAAAAGGTATTTAAATGTCCTATATCAAGTAAGAATTGTAGAGTTGGGAATTTTTGGCTATAATATTGAAAATCATTTATATTTTCAATCAAACCAGTTGTCATAGATTTTTGACGATTTTCAATTGCTAATTGAATTGAATAGAAATCAGATATTTTGATTAATTCTGAAATAGTCTTAATTTGTTGCTTATGGGCTTTTTCTTTTACTAAAGGCATTTGATAAAATGTATCACTAATCTTACCTGTATGTACAACAATATAAAGTGGATTCCATTTCTTTACGAATTTAATCTCCTTTCTTAATAATCTACTTGTATAATAACGTATTTTATTATCTAATGAGGCAATATTTACATCAATAAATGATAAATGGAAAGAAAGTTGTAAATCTGATGAGTATAGTTTGTTGATAAGTTTTATTGATTTTTTCCGATGCTCTCGAAATTTAAATATTGTATTATCTAATTGAATTTCACATAAATCGATATTTAAATCAAATATAGAATTTAATACCTTCTCAAAATCCCACTTAGCACGAATTGAAATTCCTACCATATTAACATAAGAACTATTAAATCTTAAAAAATTTTAGGGATTAAAATTAATAAATAATAGATGTAAATGCCTGCAAAAGGAGATGGTTTGGTTTCAAGACATATTAATAGACCTTTTTCTCGTCAACTTACCAGATTCATTTTGCATTTTTGGCCCGATTGTAACCCAAATCTAATATCTATTATATCAGCTTTAACTGGAATTATTGGTTCAATCTTGTTTTTTATGAATTTTCCGTTTTTGGGAGGATTGTTTGTTCAAATTTCAAGTATAATTGATGGTTCTGATGGTGAAGTAGCCCGTGCTAATGGGAGAACTTCTTTTTTTGGAGGTTTCTTTGATTCTGTAATGGATCGTTATGTTGATGTTTTTATATTTGTAGGTCTTACTTTTTATTCTCTAAGAGTTCTTTTGATTACACAAGCATTTTTATTAGGAATAATTACTATAACGGGTGCCTATTCAATAAGCTATACTGCTGCTAAAGTTGAATTAAAAAATAACATTACTTTTTCTAGAACAATTCAAGGTCGTGATACAAGGTTATTTCTTATATTTTTAGCAGGAATTTGTGCATTTTTTACAGATTGGGCAATTCCAATATGCTTAATTACAATTTCAATTCTCACTCATGGATCTGTTATTTTAAGAATCAATCAAGTTAGAAAAAACAGGGATTTGGACTAATATACTTTATCAACAGAATTCAACCGTTTTCATCAATTTTCATATTTTTTATAAATGTTGATTCTTTTATAGAAATGTTAACTCAAATTCATCTTCGATAATTTTTTCACTAGTTACATCCATATTATTAATCTCTCGTTTTAACTTTAAAATTGCTCTTTCTAATATTTCCTCTTTTTTTATTCCTGTACATACAAATTTTCCCGTTGAAAAAAGTAGAAATACAGCACGAGGATCTTTCATATTATATATTAAACCTGGAAAAACTTCAGGTTCATACATTACATATTCCATGAGAAGAACTGCCTTATTCAAATTTATAAGTGTATGTAAATCACCATTTGCAACAATATTTTGAATAGTAATTTCAGGATCAGATGATCTAATACCAAACTTTTTTATTTTTTTTAATAATTTGCTGACTGCTTTCTCAGCATTTTGAACAAATTCGAGTCCAGTAACAACCATTTTTCCGGTTGAGAAAATTAAAAATGTAGCACGAGGATTATCTTGTCTGAAAATAACACTCGGGAACCTTTCAGGATGATATTCAGCATTAGATAATTTTCGCGCTATTTTAACAAGATCTAACTTTTCTGTAAGATCTATTTTTGCTGTTGCTACAATATTATTTACTTTATAATCTAAGATATTATCAGATTCATCTATTTCTTTAGAATTCTTTATGTTTGTTATTTTTATCTCCTTTTTTCATTTTTTATTAATTTGATAATTTCATTTTTATAGAGCTGCTGATTTCCAGATGATTTCATTTTTTTTAACAACGTATGAATTTGTCGTTTTGCAATTGATCTAAGTGTGTAGAGTTTTACCTTTATATTTTCATCATCTATAATGTTGGCTTTACGTGAAACTTCTCTTTTATAATTTAAATGGTCTTTATAGATTTTCCCCCTATAATAGTATTTTTACATTTATTACAATAATATTTATACATATTACTCTCGCTTTTCTTTTGATAATGTTGATAATTTTTATACTAAATTTAGAAATTCTAACTTTAAGATTCCATTTAATCTTGGAAAAGATTTAGGTCAATGACAAAAGGATTATTAATTACTCTCCAAAATAAACATTTTATGGTCATGAGGTATGTAAAACTTATCTTTTTGTTTTATAATGACAGTGTGAAAATATTCGGCTAATCCTAGAAAACCCCGTATTACTGATTCATCATCCATAAATGTGAATTTTACAGTAACAGTTGCGTTATTTGATTTAAATTTAATACTACCTTGAAGTTTATCATCTATTAAGGGAAGTTTCAATTCTGATGCAAGCTTATAAGCTCTTTTTATAAATTTTTCTTGTTTATTCATTTCACTACCATTGATATAATCTTTTTTATTTTACACTTAAATTGAATTAAATATTTAGTATTTTTAATCTACAATTAATTAATTTTTTAAATTAACCAATTTAAGTATATACATTAAAAACCTCTAATGGTAAAACAATTATTTTCTACTTTATTTCCATTTGAATATCTCATTTGATATTCAGGTCAATTTAAAATAACAATTGCCATTAAAGGATATCAAATCATTTTTATATCTATTCTACTAATAAAAATTAGAATTTATAATTTTTTCGAAAAATAAAAGATAGATTTGAAAGTTTTTTTTAAGACTGTAGTTACTTTTACATTCCTTTATCAGCCTATTTTTTAATTAAATCAACAAATACTTTATCATAAATGATATTTTTTTTTATAATTTCTTCTATTGTTATATCATATCAAAATGAAAAATCTCTTGAAAATGTTAATAGGTACCTTTTTCATTTTGTTCAGCCATTTTATCGATTGATTGCATACGTACTTCTGAATTACCTTCAATAAATTCTTCTGTTAGTTGATAAGCTTCGTCATCACTATATTGTATTGGTGGACGTTTCATAAAATATGAAGAAGGATTATATAATACTCCACCTTGATTTCTTTCAAGTGCTATTTTTAAACATCTTATAGCATCAATTACTACTCCTGCAGAATTAGGAGAATCTTCTACTGATAGGCGTAATTCGAGGTTTATTGGAATGTCTCCAAATATGTTCCCCTCCATTCTAATAAAACATACTTTATTATCCTTTTGCCAAGGAACCCAATCACTTGGCCCAATATGTATATTTTCATTTTTCAATCTGACCGCAGTCTGAGATTGAACAGCTTCAGTTTTTGATCGTTTCTTGGAAATTAATCTACGCCTGTCAAGCATATTCAAGAAATCTGTATTACCCCCTGTATTAAGTTGATATGTTCGCTTAAGTTTTACGCCTCTTTTTTTGAAAAGATTTGTTAATACGCGGTGTACGATTGTTGCGCCGATTTGAGACTTAATATCATCACCTATTATTGGTATGTTATCATTTTTAAATCTCTGAGCCCATGTTGGATTACTCGCAATAAATACAGGAATACAGTTTATAAAGCCTACTTTTGCTTTTAACGCACATTCAGCATAAAATTTTGCTGCTTGCTCAGATCCTACTGGAAGATAATTTATAAGCATATCTGCTTTTGATTTTTTGAGTTCTTGTATTATTTCTTCTTGTGTTAATTCCTTTTGATCAGATAAAATAAATGTATGTTGTTCATCGTAGGATTGCATGTGATCTGCAAAACTATCCAAGATTTTTCCCATTTTAGTAATAACCCCTGTATTAGGGATATCTTTATAAAATATTTTTGTGCAATTAGGTGGTTGAAAAATAGCCTTGGACATCTCCTTTCCAACTTTCCTTCGATCAATATCAAAAACAGCCACAACTTCAATATCTCCTGGTTTATACCCACCAATATCCCAGTGCATTAAGCCTATAGCATCCCTACTTTTTTTATTATTATAATAGTGTATTCCTTGAATTAAAGAACAAGCACAATTACCAAGTCCAGCAATAGCGATTTTAATTTTACTAATTATTATACACCTCTCTGGTTTTCTAGTAACAATATTCTAATTTTAAATAATTTATTTTAACTATATTTTAACATTTTATAATTCCTTCGTATCTGATTAAGTAATGTATCCTGTTGGAGCTAAGCCAAAAGGATAAATTTTAGAAGATTTATTAAAAAGTCTTTTTAGTTGATGATAGTTTTTATAATTGTCAATATCTAACCAAATTATATTCGAAAAATCGTAATAACCAACACTTAAATCTGAATCCAAGGCTGATAGAACAATATCTGTTACACCAAATCTATTAAAACGTGACTCGACTTTCTTACATATCTTTTCAATAGTTTTAGTTTTTAATATAAATACTCCCATATCTAAACGGTTATAGTATGTTAAATCTTTTCCAATTTTAAGTATGGATGTATTTTTTCCAACTACTTTTGTTGCATCATCCTTATCATAATATCCTTTTTTAAACATTGGATCTGTTGCTAAAAGAATATCTTTTTTTTTATAATTTTTTTTGATTTTAGAGAAAATATTTTTCGAAAAAATATGATCAGCCATTGATAGTATAGTATATTCTGAAGAAATTCTATTTAACCCTAAAAAAAGGCTATATCCATTTTCTCTCTCTGGAACCTTATTTTCAATAATATCTAATTCAAAATTTTTTAAACCATTTGATAGTCGAGTAATAGTTTTTAAAATCCTTCTTCTATATCTTAATTTATTGAATATTTTACTAGTCACAATCTTTATTTTTATTATTCCTGCATTAATCATTCCAGCGATGATATATCCTAAAATATTGGAGTTATTTAGTTCTAAAAAATACTTTTTCGATCTACTATCTATAAAATTAAATCGGCTAGAATCTCCTGCTGCTAGAATTAAACCTTCTAATTTATCATTAGTTATCAATCATATCCACCTTTTTCATTGAAATTTCTATTAAAGGAAAAAAATTTAGATCATTAAAATTTCTAAAATTCATATTTAATTAATATTTTGCCTTAATCAAGTATTTATATTCGCAAAATATTATATTTCTAATTTCTAAAAATCTATTGAAATATTTTTGAATTTCTTTCATAATTTAACTCATATTTCAATTGTGTTATTAATAAAATTAGTAGGTATATAAGTTTTGGTCTTTAATGAAAAAAACAAATAACTTTTTAATTAAATAAAAGATCGTTTTAATAATAAATATCTTAATGATAATTTAGCCATTACTATTGATCTATTGGAATATGAGCAATTCTCTCATATTTATAGTTTATTGATATTCTTTTTATAGAAATCTAAATTACCTTTATTACTTAAAATTTACTTAATATTTTAATTATTATGACAGAAAACAATAGAGATGAGCAACTCGATGATACCCAATCCTTTTCGGCAAAATTAAAGAAATACATAAAGAATTTATTCGATTTTTCTCACTATGATACTAAAACCATATTATACATTATCCTATTTGCTGTATTAATTGTAGTCTCCCTCGGCCTCCTCATTTATGTTTATTTCATCAATCAAACGTTTTTATATAGAATCGTGGTTGAATGGTTTGTTAATCCTATATATTTACTAGGATTTATTGGAGTTTTCCTCTTTATAGTCATTATGGCAATTCAAGGGCTTATAGTACCGTTACCTTCTGAAATTGTATTATTGGCAACTGGTATGATTTGGGGTCTTGTTGTGGGAGGGATAATGGGTGTTATTGGTTCAATAGCTGCAGGAATACTCTGCTATTACATAAGTAAACGTGGTGGACGCCCTTTAGTAGAAAAGTTCATTGGAGAAAAAGCGATCAATTTAGCAGACGACTTCATTCATAAATACGGTACAGGAGCAATATTGATTGCACGATTTTTACCATTTATCGCATTTGATCCCATAAGTTATGCATCGGGATTGGTAGATATGGATATAAAAAAATATGCGATTGGTACATTAATTGGATCCATCCCTAGAGCATTTTTCTATTCTTGGTTAGGTTTTTCTTTAGGTATTAGACCCCCAATTAATTTTAGTGATCTACCAATAGATGTAATCAATGCTCAATCTGAATTCTTTAATAATATTTTACTCATTATTTTGGTTGTTTTAGCTATTATGTTTTTAGCATATTATTTATTAGCTAAGCGTTACGAAAAAAAGCGATCCGTAAATAAAACTGAATAATTTTCTAAAAAAAGAGGATATATCCATTTTTTTCCTCAAACTTCTTATATAATATTGTGATATTACTCTTTTTTTTAATAAAAGCTAATATATAGTAGCGTATGGATGAAAATGAAAATGATTTCAAAGAAATTGATTTCAAGGGAAATTTTGAGTTGAGCATGACAGAATTTTACAAAGAACTCAATAAAGCAATAAGTACAAATAATATACAATCAATTTACGGGCTTTCAAAGATTTTTACTAGATATTTCGTTAAAAAATTAGATAATTAGGATTACTTCTTAGTTAAATCAAGCTTAATCGCGTTTAGGCTTTTTTACATAGTTAGGAGTAGGATGGGATATAGAACCAATAATAAACTTTCATATTTTTTAGAAATTTTAGTTATTTTTGTATAAAATAATTCTTTTTTTGTGTACGAATTTGGTATGTTCGTAACGCTGTTATAAAAGTTTTTCGTTTTGAGTACTTTTATAAATTAGAACACTATACGAAACTTAGATATAATAAATTATAAAAACTTAAAAAAAAGGATTTATCATGACACTTAGCCCACAGGATTACGAAAGAATAATGGAGGATAACTTAAAGGAGGAGCTCGAATGGCTCGAAGAGGAGTTTGAACAACTCTTTAAAAAAAAGAAAGAGAATTATTCTCAAGAAGATATAACAATTGGAAATCGAATTTTAGATCAAGTTATCGATGGCATCAAAACCAACAACAGAGAAGAGCTACTAAACCTCTTAGCAATCACTTTAAACAGAATTGAACATGATTTTCCTGAATTCTTCTAAATGGTAATATTCAATCGATAACCATTATTCCTCAACGCTTATTTTAGCTTCTTATAATTATAAGGTTAATATAATTTATTCTTGAATGCATGAATTAATAATGATTTGATACCCATCTAGCAAGATTTAAGATTGATTTGTAAAAAGATAAATTATTATAAGAAAAAAAACCATTATTAAAAAAGAAGTTTAAAAATTAGGAACACATAATTACCTTTATTATAAGAAAAGAAATTCATCAGATAATCACTTTATAAATTAGATTAACTATAATTATGGAAAGAATAATTTTAATTCATTGGTCAATGTCAACAGGACCAGAACCAATTATACAATATCCTCCTGAAAAGCCCTTCCCTACAAAACCTCTTCTACTGAAGATATGGGCAAAACACGAGACAAATAAGGAAAATTCCGTGATTGAATTTATCCCCGAGGATGAGGATAACAGTTATGTTTCGATAATACAGAAATTTGAGGGAGAAGTTTATTTTCTCTTATTAGTTTATAGTAAAAAAGATGCGCATGAAGACATTATTAAGGAATCCCCAGAAATTTTAGCACTTATCAGTAAAAATTTAATAGAATTGATCAATACAAATAAAATTACTCGTACAATATCTGAAGCATATAATACAATAAGGAACTATTCTAAATTAGATGAAGAAGAAAACTTAATAGCCTTTTTTCAGGATAGAATCAAGTATACGATCTTACAAATTCTTAGAAATGGTGTAATAACTAAGTTAGAGCTCACCAATATTTTACGACATGAATATGGGTTTTCTACCATAAATATTGATTTAATATTAATTTCTTTCTTTCATGAAAATTTATTAGTAAAAAAAAGTGTTCCTGGAAGCAAAGAATGCTTTTTTTTGATAAAAGATCTTTCATGTACTAGAATTCCTCCAACAAATTTACCTATAGAAGGAATGGAAGAAAATATATTAAGAAAATTCAAAAAATCCATGAAAATATATTATCACGATTATTATAATGTATCAGATTTCGAAAATAAAACAATTCTTCAAACAGTCCTCTTTAATAAAGACGTATTTTCTTTATTAAAAACACTTAGAGAAAAACACCTGACTGTAAATGAGAGTTTAATCATGTTAAATAATAATGAAGGGCTTCTTGAAGAACTTTTAGATAAAAAATTTATTTATGAAGCAAAAGGGTTTGTTTTTCTTTTTTCAGATGTACGTTTCATTAAATTTACTCCAAATTATATCTTAGAAAAGTTAGTAGAAAGATATAAAAATCAAGCTATTTCTTCAAATGAATATATGGCGCATCTTAAGTTATTAACAGAGCAAATGGAAGAACTTTTATCAATAGATTATGAAATTGTTTAATAAGGATTTATCGTTTAAAATTTTTCTTCAACTCAACGATTGAAAAAACTATATATATTAGATCATCTAAAATTATACCATTTACTTAAAATATATTTTAAACAGTAGTGATGATTTATGACTCTTGAATTAGTAGATTATTTGCAAGGTTCATTTTCTCTTATCTTTGTAGTAATTTCTTTAATAATTGGATTCACAATCTTATCGAAATATTTCGAACATAAAAGCCGATTACTTATATTAGTGGGTATTTCATGGATTGGCATAAGCGTACCTTGGGTTCCAGATTCAATCTCATTCTTAATGAATTTAATTGTACAACGTTCCCTCGCTGTGGAGTGGTACTTTATTATAGGAAATGTTTTTCTACCTATTGCTTTGTTAACCTGGTTAATCGCATATACAGACATGATCAGAAAGAAAGCGCAGAAGAAAGTTATTATTATTACAATTCTGTTATCAATCATTTTTGAGATTGCATTCTTTACGTTATTCTTTATAGATATCGATCTTATTGGAGTGATTAATCCTATTCGACCTTTCACTGTAGATTTTGGAATTTTTATAACAATTTACTTAATGCTTGTCATTCTAATTATGTTGATTACAGGAGTAATTTTTGCTCAGAAATCGGTAAAATCAGAAAACCGAGAAATAAGATTGAAGGGAAAATTACTTCGCGCTGCATTCATCAGCTTTACGGTTGCAGCTATTTTTGACTCCTTACTTGGAGCTATTTTTGAAGATCCTACTGATCCTCTCTTATCAATTATGGTTGTTGTTATTAGAATCTTGTTAATATTCAGTGCTTTAGAATTCTATGGCGGCTTTCTCTTACCGCGGTGGATGAAGGAAATTTTTATTAGAAGTGACTAAGAAAAATAATTTTTTTTTATCTTTATTTTCAGTAAAAAAGTGAATTCACTAAAGATATACTAACCATATAAATTTAAAAAAATTTAGAGTGTTAAGATCGAAGTATCTGAATCTTTTTTATCAACTGGTGCTTCTCCATCGCCATATATATGATATAATCCAGTTCTTCGTGCAATCTCATAAAAACTGCGATAGATATCTTTTTCTTGTTCAAATAAAGCGCAAGTTTTATAAACTAGAGGATTCCAAATATATAAATCATGTCTAGGTTCATACCATAATTTTTCCTGTTTTAAAATCTGAATAAAATCTTTATCATTGATAATTTCTTTAAGATCTTGCTTATTTAGCATAACAATAAATGGAATTTCTTTAATGAGTTTGTTATTTGTTATGTTTTTTAATTCTAATAGGAATTCAATATTATCTTCAAAAAATTTTGTTTGAGAATCAACCACAAAAATAACGGCATCTGTTTCAGCGTCAAGCTTATCAAAGACTTTGATTCTCAATGAAGAGAACCCTTTTTGACCTGCAACTGTATAGACTCTATAATACACCTTCCTCTTTTTTGTTGATTGAAAAATTCCTCTATCAAAATAAAGGGTAGCACCACTCGTTCTATCGATTTTTTGTAAATCACTTACAGGAATAATCTCTTTTTTTCCATCCTTTGTTAACTTATAGAGAGTCTCCAGTATAGTAGTTTTTCCACTTCCTGCCATACCATAGTATACAATCTTAAGAAAGATGTTACCGTCCTTATATTGAACCATTAAAATTCTTTGTCTTTAAAAACAATAAATTTTATTTAGATAACATATGAAAATTTTTAGATTTAAAGATATTGGATTGTTAAAATTATTTTTATAAATCCAATAATTTTTTTAAAATGAAGAATGATTCTCACATAGAGAAAGGAGTTATGAAATAAAAAGCTATAAAAAAACGAAATCATGGTCGAATATACTGATTCAGACTGGAATTGGGATTTTTATAAGGAGCTTGTAGATGATGTAGATGAAAATAAAAATTTAATTCAGTGTATATCTTGTGGAAAATGTGTTGGAGATTGTCCCGCTACTAAAGTTTCTAGCTTTAATATAAGAAAAATAATCGCAAAAGTTCTTCGTGGGGATAAGAGCGTTTTAAAAGATTCAGATATATGGTATTGTTATTTATGTGAACGTTGTAAAAGGGTATGTCCGAAAGATAATATAAATATCCCATTACTAGTCATCAATTTGAGAAATGAAAGCTTTAAAAAAGGATATGGTCCTCGTTATAATGATCTAAGGAAATATGTAGAGATGTCAGAAAAATTTTTAACTAATGGTACTGTATTAGAAGATCCATTAGATGGTGGGTTACCACCTGAACGTATGGAAGAATTAAATGAAATATGTAATTTTGCACGTATAAAATATGTATTTAAAGCAAGTAAAAATAAAAACAAAGAAAAAAAGAAAAAGAAATCATAATTAAGCCTCAGACCTATGGAATCGATTAATTTAACATTAAATTTAAATGAAATTGAAAGAAATTTCCCTGAAAATCCTATAGAGTATTTTAAAGATAAAAAATTATGTCTTTTTAAGGCTTGTTTAGAAAAATATTTTCCAGGTGTTAGATGGAGTATTCAAGATCTCTTAGAAGAACTCCAATTAAATGTAGCTATGTGTGTTAATCAATCATGCTGTTCTGGTACTTTCTTTCAAAGAAATTTAATAACAAGAGCACAATTTGCCGCAATTAATGAGAGAAATCTAAATGAGATGAATCAAACAGCAGATATTGTACTTTTTAGTTGTAATGGTTGTTATAATAGTCTGTTAAGAGGACGAGAATTTTTAAAAATCCCTGAAGTAAAGAAAAAAACAAATGAAATCCTTAACAGATTAAAAAACAAGGGAATTGGGAAAAATTATCCCAATAAATATGAAATTCATGATAATTATAATCTTAAATTACTTCATGATCTAGATTTCTTATATTTAATTCGAAACGATGTTCTCAACTCTTTAAAGTTTGATTTGAAGGATCTTAAAGTTGCTGTTCATTATGGATGTCATTATTTGAATTTATCAAGAGATAAAAGAAATATAGAAGAATATGTAAAAGATAAAACTAAATTAGATGAAATGATCACTCTTTTTGGTGGTATTCCAATTGATTATAAAGAAAGAGAGAGTTGTTGTGGCTGGGGGGCTTCGCAACTCATAATTAACCCTCGTGAAGCTTTAAAAATAACAGCTAATAAACTTAAAAGTGCTCAAAATGTTGGAGCGGACTTTATAATCACACCTTGTCCGACATGTTTATATACTCTAAGTAAACCCGAATACAGAGAGAAAATGCATAAGTGGTTTAATGATAAGTTAGATATTCCCACTATCCATTTAAATGAATTGATAGCAATATTGCGCGGATGTGAAGAAGAACGCTGTATTACACTTAGGCGAAAAACTCCTCGTTTACATGAGATTTTTGAAATCATAACAAAAGAGTAATCTGAAAGAAAAAAAACTCTTACGTTTTACATAATAGATAAGATGAACTTAATATGGCACAAGAAAATCTTAATAATATCTCTTCTAAACGGAAGATAATTGCCATATTCTTAAATAATTATTTTATCTCTCACTTTTATGAATGTAATGGAATAGTTTTATCCATAAATATCCCGTTTATTAAAGGTTCGAGTGAAGGGATATCTTTAAATTGAATCTCCTTGTTGATTTGATTAAACTTATTAAAAGTTTGCCAAACCGGCTCATCGTTCTGTATTTTATCAATAAAATATCTAATCCTTTGTTGAGCAGAATATGATTGCCCTTTGAATACATAACACATTAAAAAGGGTGACATTGAATTCATAATGAGTGTATATTCCCCAAAAGTCGCCCGATCAAGCCCTTCAGAGAACTTTTCGCTAATAAAAGAATTGATTGCGGTAAAAAAACCTCCAAAAAGATGATCTTCAAAAGATTGGTCTTCTATGAATGACTGAGAGAATATCGGTCTTCCTCCCTCTGAACAATTAAAATAAATACAGGCTCTTCATCTGAAAGTTCGGGAACCTCTATTACTCGTTTTCGTATCATATCCTCCATTTGCTCATTTAAACGGGCTAATTCCATTCGTTCAGTTAAAGATGCTTTTGATTCCTTTAAGTTCTCCCACATGCTTAATTGTTTTAGTAATTTATCATGTTCGTTCGAAATTTTTATAGCTAACAATTTAAGACCAAACCTTTCAGCGATTTCTTGAGCTTGGGTTAAAAATCGCTGAGTTTTCTTTATATCAAAGGTTAATAGTGATAGTTTAGCTTGGAGCAAGTGAGTTTCGCATAGAATCGAGTATGAATGCGATTTTTCGGCAATTTCTAATAAGCGATCAATAAGAGGGTTGATCTCTTCCAACACTTCTAAGTCATTAGTCATGCGTAATTCAGTTAAGAGCAATTCACATAAGTTAGTTAGTGCTCTGGACCTATTTTCAATACTTGAACCCTCATCTTCGAGAATTTGCTTAAATATTTCTTCAGCTTCAACCCTATTGCGGGCTCGAGGATTGGTTTTCAATACTAGAGCCTTATTAAGAAGATATAAAGACGCAATCTCACCTATTACTCGATTAGTTTTAGGAGATTCATTAATTTGTTTGTCTTTTAATTGATTGATTAATTGCTTCAAATCATGAAGAGCTTGCTCTGCTCGTTTTATATCACCTTTATCAATTAAAACATGAATTAAAGTATCGTGATCTAATGCTAGTTCTCTTATTCTTCCTAACTCACGTTCTAGTGAAAACCCTTGTTCTAAGCTCTCTAATGCACGATCTAAATCCCCTCTCGGTCTATAGACCTCCCCAATAGAGCTAAGAATCCATGCTACCATATATTTATTGTTAAGTTCATTGAAAATTGTCAAGACCTGCTTATAAAGCATAATTGCATGATCCAAATCACCTTTTAATGTATGTTGCATTGCCATACGAAAATTGCAAAATCCGATACACCATTTATTGCCACTTTCCTCGGCAATAGTCGTACTTTGCTCATAATATTTTACAGCACGGTCATAATCACCTATTAATAAAGTAAATACCAAGGCAATTCCTACAAGGGAATAGGCAATTCCTAGTTTACCACCAAATTCTTCTCGTAATGCTAAGCTGTGCTCGAACTGCTTTAATGCCTGATCTGCATCCCTTTTATATATGTAAAACCATCCTTTAAGCCAAGCTATAGAAGCCTCTCTTTGTTTGTAGTCTGTGGGTAATTCTTGTGGCAAGGATTTTAGCAGTTCTTCTCCCTGCTTAATTACATCGTGAAGTTTATCCGATTGACCAAGCTAATTTAAAGCGTCAGCCATTCTTAGTAAGATATCAACTGATAAGAGGTTTTTACCTAATTCTAAACTCTCTTTATATGTTTGTTCGGCAAGCTTGATAACATCTTTATGTAAACCTTTCCAAAATAAGAGCTCACACTTGAGGAGATGAACCAAAACTAAATCATGAAGAGTGTGTCCTCCCTTTTCCTCGAAGTTATTAATTAAGAGGTCCGCTTCATCAAGTTTAAATTCATCAAGGAGTTGTTTTACTTGGATTAATTCCTCAAGTTTATCTTTCTTTTTGAATATGCTTATCATACGACACCAGGTTGCGCACAATTCTAGAAAATACTAGGTCTGGAATACTATTCTCTAAATATAATATACAATATGATTATAAATTATATTAATCTACTTAGACGGTAATGATACATTTATTCTATATTACTCATAATGCTTCACAAATGGGTATTTAGTATAATTTAAATTCTAATTTTGTTTTCTACAATTACGATCAGTTTAATATGTGAAACAATGGTAGAAAATACAAAAACTAAGAGGTCATCAAAACCAAGTACAATCGCAATATTTCTATTAATTCTCACAACTTTACTCTGGGGTACATCATTTATTATTACTAAAAATATAACGAAAGATGTTCCAATATTCTTATATCTTGGTTTAAGGTTCTCAATTGCTCTTTTTGGATTTATTCCTTTTTTTCCACATTTGAAAAAGCTAAATAAAAAGATATTTTGGATGGGGCTTATAACAGGATTGTTATATTTTTTTGGAATTGTTTTCCAAACTTATGGCCTTCAATCAACTACCGCTGGTAAAACAGGTTTTATCACAGGGTTAAGTACTATAATTGTTCCTTTTATTACATGGATTTGGTTTAAAAAACAACTAAGCATAAGAGTTTGGTTTGCTGTTATATTATCAATTATCGGAATGGCTTTTCTTTTATTAGAGGGAGCCTCTGGATTAATTATTGGAGATATTTTAGTATTGATATGTGCATTTTTCTTTGCTTTCTATATTGTGTTAAATGATAAGTATGTTCGCCTTATTGATGTCTATCTTTATTCAATTATTCAAGTTTTAATTATTTCCGCATCCAGTTTTATTTGTTCTTTATTCCTCAAAGAGTCTTATGATTTTGCGTCATTTCATCCATCATTTTGGTATATTATGATTTATATGGGTATTGCAGTTATGACACTCACAATGCTATTTCAAAATTGGAGTCAGCAATATCAAGGTCCAACTAGAACAGCAATCATTTTTACACTTGAACCTGTATTTGCTGCCTTATTTGGATTCATAATTGGAAATGAAATACTCTCATTATTTGGTTGGATAGGTTGTATACTAATTTTTATTGCAATTCTTATAACCGTTATTAAAAATAAACATAACACAAAAGAAATTAAAGAAGATTCATCCTAGAACTCTTTTACGGATTAAATTTACCTAGATATACCATTTTAACACATTCAATGAATAATACGTGAGGATATCTAAAAATTTTTACTTAACGATTTATTTAAATAAATATATCTTTATATTATAAATAAGGGTTGGTTTATCGGTAAATTATTATTTTTTAGGTATAATTTATTGATCAAACTTTTTGATAGAATAACCAGATATTTGTGATACTACGCATGTTCGCACCTAAATTAAAACCAAAAGATTTAGATATATGTACTAAGTGCGGTAATGTTATGGTAAACAGAGTAATACGCAGCAATAACTCTGATGAAGTTGTATTCCAAAGAGTATTACAATGCATCGTTTGTAGGTATTGGGTTGCTCGAGATTAACTTTTTTTCAATTTATTTCAAAAATTATCAAAATACTTAATAATACTAAGCTCCTTTTTTAACATTATTAAATTTTTCTCAATTAAATGTTAAAGAAAAGGAAGGGAAAAGAAACCCCCGCCAAATTTTAAAATCAGGGAGAGAATTAAACTCCTTAGAGTTTAATAGAGGGCGAATTTTGGCGACCTCCCGATATGAGATGACCTATCCAATGTTTGCAAGAGTTCATCTATGAATTCCCTTCCGTTATTTATTAATAGATCTTATTTATTTAAAAACCATCGTATTATAATATATTTATGTTCCAATATCGAGAACAAGTTTTAATGACATATTTGGGTACATAATTTGAAATTTTTGTGCAAAAGTTTTCGTGAAAATCTTTTTAAGACAGGTAATATCTGTTAAGAAGTGAACTGATTTTATTTTAAAAGTTCTCTAATACTAATTTTTAATCCATCTTCAGCTGCGATAATATTTTTTATGTTTGTATTTTCTTGGAGCTTTTTAACTTGGCTAGGGACATAATTTTTTGTCGATCGAGGGCTATCCATATATGATCCAAAATGAGTAATGATAAGACCATCAAGTGGTGGTTCAATATTGTTTAAATACTGCATAACTTCATCAGTACATAGATGTCTTTTACATACTATTGAGTTTGGACGTAAAAGATTAAGAACTAGTATATTGACATCAGAAAATTCTTCCGAAAAGTCATCATATACCATTGTATCGCTTGTAAATGCTAGAGAATAATTCTTAAGTTTAAATTTGATACCAAAACCTTCATTTTTAGGAGAATGGACGACTTTAGTCGCTTTAATTTCTACACCTTTATAATTGAAAATATCTCCTTGTTTAAATTTCACTATTTCTTCAAGCATGTTAAGATGGTAATCAGAAATATATTGAAACATTTCAGATGTGGTAATTAAGGTGCCTTTCTTATAATAATTATATTTTCCATCATGTAAGATTTCTCTTGAACTTTCGATTATAACACTTAAGTCACTATAGTGATCAACGTGAGCATGAGTTACAATAAAGAGTTCTGTTTTAACAGGGTCTTCTTTATGTTGATTAATTCTAACAATAGCGCCAGGTCCAGGATCTATATGAGATTGAATATCATTAAATTTATACAACACACCTGCTGTGGCTCTATATTGTGTCCTGATATGATGTCGACCCCCTCCAGAACCAAGAATTACTAATTCGTCATCCATAATAAAACAAGTCTAATATCTATTTATGTAAACTAATTGTTTTGCGATTGTCTCAAATACTTTTTCAACATTATAGCCAGTTTTGGCTGAAGTTTTTATGTATTCTATCATATTAAAAGTATACTTTAAATTAATAGCACTTTCATCATCTACAGCAATTAGATCTTCTAAATCTAATTTAGTTCCTACAAGAATAATTGGCAAATTTATATCATGTAATCGAGCAATATTTACCCATTCTAAAATATCTTTTATAATTGGCATTCGGGTTAAATCAAATAAAAGAAGCGCTCCCCGTGCCCCAGTTACAAAATTTTCAAGAAGATATCTAAACCGCTCTTGACCTCCTAAATCCCATAATTGTAGTAGGCATTGAGCACTATCAAAAGTAATCTCTTTAGTAAAGAAGTCAACTCCTACGGTCATAATTGAACTTTCATCGAACATCCCATCGACATACCGTCTTAACAACGATGTTTTTCCCACTGAGGCATTTCCAGTTATTAAAATTTTAAAAATATATCTCTTCATGTTTGAATGGGTATATAATATGGGATAAATGTAAAGCCACTTATTTATTTTGATACGTAAAAATTTACTTTAATTCAAATTTTAATTATTTCGTAGTTCTCGAATCAAAATTTCATCAATTTGAGAAAATATGCGTTTCAAATTTTCACTTAGTAAACTTTGAATTTTAAATTTGGTAGGATTAGAAGTATTATTTTCAGTATAGGCTTTAATTATCTTTTTAGCTATTGATTGACCCTTTTTCCCCAATTCGGTCAATTTCTGATGATTAGCATTATTAACTTCAAATTTCTTAATAGGAACATCGAGTGGAAGCTTAAAAATATGTCTTGAGCTCTTAACGATTTTTATTTGTTTTGTGATCATAGTTGAATTTAATATAGCAGATAAGTAATGTGCCTCTTCAAGATTTTTGGCCGCATAGAAGCATAAATCTCCTGTGATTAAATAATCTCCTTGTATTACAGCAGCATTTAGTATAGAACCTGAGTTATTATAAACAACTTTAATTTTCGATTTTTGTCTTAAGTTTATTAATTTGGACCATCGATTTAAGTTATCCATCAATGCTTCATGTTTAGTTGTTACTTTTTTATATTTCTTATATATCTCATTGATTTTATCATAAAAGAGTTTGGCGTGGTTCTCTAAACTATCATACGTAAAACTCAAATCGGATTTTTTAAGTGGTAAAAATACATCATAGTAATTGTATACATGGAACTTAACTAACTCGGTGCTCTTAATAACTTTGAATATATAATCTTTCTCAACAATAACATTCTCAAATTCTTTTTTATTCCAAGGTGCTTTAGCTCTTTTAAAAATTCGCATATCAGGATTAATTTTCCCTGAATTGCCAGTTACATTTTTAAATTTAACAAATATTAGGTTTCGAGGATTTAAATCTGCTCCTTTATGAAAAAGCCGTTTATAATAGCTTTCGCTAAGAGGTAATAGATTTTTAATATTTTCTTTTGAGATTAATTTCCTTGTAAATACTTTTCCACCCTTTTTTTCGATTGAATAAGGTACTAAAGGGATTAATTTATCTAATTTTAGTTCAATTGGCTTAAAATAGTCCACACCATCAAATTCATTCTTTAACGTAAAATGGTAAGATTTAATTTCATTAATTGAGTTTTCAAAATTCTCTCTTCTTTTCTGTCCAAATAAGCAAATAAAATCGATATTAAATATATTCTCTATTTTTTTATCGAAAGTCCAAATTTTTACATCCGAGAATCCTATAAAATTACGGAATCTAGATGCATGGGAACCTGTAATAACACCCTTCGTTATGACAAAGAATATTATACCATCATCTTTCACAAAAGATTCTTTTGCTTTATTAAAGAATAGAGTCGATATTTCTAAATTTAGGAGATTTTTTGGTAGTGGTTTTATTTCTAATTCTTCAGCCAAAATTTTGACTTTATCTTGATAATCAACAGATTCTATGTCTCGATAGGTATACCAAGGGGGATTACCAATTACTAAATCGAATTTTTCTTTAAAGTTATTGTTTACTTGAAATAGTGAATTGGATACATACAAATTAAATTTAATTTCAGAAATTAGATCTTTTAATAAATATAATAAATTAATTTTTGATATATAAATAGAAATTGGGTTTATATCATAACCAAATACCATGTTAATTGCTTCTATTTTCTTTTCCTTTGGTTCATTCTGGGAAAGGATATTTTTTACAACTTCGGATAAAAAATTTCCTGAGCCACAACAGGGATCAAGAATAGCTTCTCCAAAAGAGTATGATTCTTCAACCATCCGTTTCGCTAAGAAAGGTGGTGTAAAATATTCTCCAGATTTATGTCTTATAAGAGGAGATATAATTTTTTGAATTAAATAATCAAATGTATATTCTGGTTTAAGGTTCAATTTAAAAACATAATCAGAAAGATTAAAAACAAGATTATAGAAAAAATTTAAATCCTCTTTCTCAGAAAGAGAGAAAAATGGATTAAAGTATCTGAACCAAAAAATATTCAGTTTTTTATACTTGAGTTTTACATCTCTTTCAATTTCTCTAATTAAGTTATAAGTTATTTTATTATTTTTAAGGAGGATTTTATTTGTCAAAATAAATTTAGAAATGAAGATATGACTAATTGAGTAAATTAAAAGGAAAACAACGTATAAATGTAAATTTGTGTGCTTTTTACCATATATCTTTTCAAAATCTTTTCGCCATTCTATAAACTCTTGTTTATTATAAATTTCATTCTTTTTTAAAATATTTTCCAGCTTATTTAGGTTTTCATTAATAAGATGGAAATTTAAATCTTGATTTTCTTTTGGGTTTAATAGTATAGCCAAAAATTCAAACTCCTTTTTCCTTATTGCCTAATATAATCAATGAACT
>JABXKB010000245.1 GCA_013375485.1 Promethearchaeota archaeon
TATACTATTAATATTAGTTTTATAACTTAATAAATCTTTTTTGATATAATATAAACTTATAATTTAATCGATCGAGCTATAACATTCCTAAAATTTTCTGTATCTTGAAGCAATTTATCAGCTTGTTCGTCATTTATTTTATCGTCTTTACCATATTTATTTAGCTCTGTGAGCCAATACTCCATTCTCCCTAAAACAGCTTCTTTATCTCCAATAATTTTTCGTACTCGTATAAATGTATCATGTAATTTGTTCCTTATATTTTGAGCTTTCCATCTTAGCATGCAATAATCTGAAATCTCAGCAAGATTTTGAGTTATTGCCATCACATCAATAGTCTTTTCTCTTTCTTCAGATTTAATTTTTCTAATTATGTTAATTTCCTCAAATAAGAGTTCAATGATTTTTGCTAAAAATCCTGTTAATTGTCCAGCATGGTTACACCATACTCTGACTTCCAATGATTGGTTAACCTCAGAAACGTAAATTCGAGTTACAATTCTACCTCCCCCGATCTTCGCCTCTGAGCAATGCCAACTTTCCGCTTCATATTTTCCTTTAACATCATTACCTTCATGAGAAGTCACTGTGCTTACTTCAAAACGTTTTATTGTTCTTACAGCCGCTCTAAAAGCCAAACGTGGATCTATATCTGCAATTAAAAATGCTCTAGCGTCATTTGGAAGATCTGCGATTGTAATTTGAATGTCTTCTATTGTTGCTAAACATGACACAACAAGAGGACATTTAATATGGACTTCGCGTTTTTTGATATGAACGGTCCTTTTTTCTCCCGATGCTGTTTTGTAAATTACATCACCACCAATATTGGATAGCCCACATTCTTTTGGCTCTAAATAGAAATCTACACCTCTAGAATTCTTTGCTTCAATAACGGGTATATTAATTAAAGGATCTTTTGAAGTGTAACTAGTAGGGACATCTAAGAGTACTTTAACCGAATTTATTGCCATAGAACTATTATTACGTACGGCAACTTTAAAATGTAATTGTCCACCAATAAAATCATAATCACGAACCACCTCAATCTTCCCACCATCAGTAGATCCTTTAGTAGCTTTCGTTGTTGATTGAGATTTTGCTTCCATAGGTACACTATAGGCAACAAATGTTCTTTTTGACATATCAATATAGCCATCAATATCACCTCGTGCAATAATCTGTGCTAAATTTTCTTCAATGCTTGTTTCCGTTACCCCTAATCTGTTAGAAAGTTCTCTTAAAGGCATAGTTCTATATGCTCGAGCAAGTTCTTTTATTTTTTTTTCCATATGTCTATTTGTCATGAATTCTCTTCTTTGTGTAAAGATTCCTTTAATATTACCGGTTTTAATTAGCTCATGAAGGCTTTTTCTTGCTAATTCTACAGCGATTTTTAATTTAGTAGCTAACCTTGAAAGTTCAAATAATCCTGTTTCTTTTGAATAACTTTTAATATCCTTATTGATCTGATCTGCTGTAATAATTTCATTTCCACGATCTGCAAAAAACCCGTTAACAGATTTTGTTCTCATTATATTAACACAAAATGACTTTACAAGTTCTTTTGGAATACGAAAACTATTAGCAAGATTTTTCAAGGAAATCCTGCCTTTAGTATTAATATTTTTTATTAAATTATCCAAAATATATTTTTGAGTGTAATAAGTATCTTTATCTAATGAGAAAGAACCTTTTATTTGGAATTGGTTAATTAATTTGTAAATCACCTTAATAGCAATCTCAGAACTCATATCAAGCATTATACCTAGATCTGCTACTTTAATTATACCGTCATCCTGAAACTTTGCTAATATTTTTTCGCGCATTTCAGAAGAGATATAATAAAACATCTGATTTTTTTGATCAATAATTCCATAGATTCGTTCTTCTTCCATGTATTTATTAATGAATTTGATCATTTGCTCTGCAGAAATATTGAATGAATTCATTATGGTTGAAAAGTTAGTTAGTGGAGCTCTTTTTAATAAATCCAAGAAGCATTTAGGACAAACTTCCCTCCCTAATATTTGTCTTAATTTCTTACTACATAAGATCATTTTATTTCCTTTCATGAGGTTGTATCTTAATGCTTCTCTTGCTAATTTTTCTTTTGAAGGAAAAAATAAACCAGGGGTCTTTAAATATGAATTCCATGCTTCTGGACAGTCAGGGTTGGTGCATTCTAAATAATATTGACCTGAAGATAACCTTTCTAATCTTAATAGGTGTTTACATACAGGACATTCACTATTTTCTACAACGGTACATTTATAATTCCTTTCTATAGCTTTTACTTTTGAATAAAAAAGATTGTGTTTTCGACACTCGTGTGTTTCTGTGGTTGCTATATGATTAATGCAGAAACTAGATTTACATTTTTCACAAGTAAAATCGATTCTTTGGCTTTCACAGAATAAACATTTCATAGTTCGAAATATAATTTTAATTTTTGAATCTATATTATATTAAAAAAAATTCTAACTTAATATTTTTTATATAGACCAATTTTATTTTTTTAATATCAATGGAATTTTCTCTAGGTTTTTAAATTTTGTATTGTACAGCATGAGATAATTCTAGAATAAACTAAAATGATACTTCTGGGAAGACATACACTCCTAGATATGATAGGATCATAATAATAGTATTAAATAGTATTATAATAAGGATCATGGCTATTAAGACCCACTTCCTTTTAGATCCATTAGATTTTATAATTTGAGCTGTTCCATGTTTGGCTAAAGCCAAAGGAAATAAGCCAATAAATGTACCTAATGAAAAATAGAACACAGTAAAAATTCCATCAACAAAACCTAACCCACTGCCTAATGAATACGTCAAACATTGAGAATATATTAGAAACTCAAAAATACAAGGAGCAAATCCCGCTAAAATTCCAAATAAATAAGGTGTCTTCTTTTTTTGCCAATTAAATTGAAAAATTTCATCTTTTCTTTTTGAGTGAGGTATATACCCTCTTCGTGTATAAAAAAACAATAAAATAAACCCTGCAAACATAGAAGTCAACGCTCCAAAAAAATTAATTGTATAGGGTTCTAATTGATGTATTCCTGGAATTAAAATTCGTGGTATAAAACTGATTAGAATAGTGCCAGTAGCAATTATCATATTAGAAGTCATTAACCCCAATCCATAAAGCACTAAGATAAACACACTTTTTTTAGGCGTTTTGGAGATTCCAAATGACCAAAAGAAGAATATTGCTTTATCCTCACATGGAATTAGAGTGTGAAGAATTCCTAAAGTAAAAGCAGGAACAAAGATCAGAAATAATGGCGAAGGATAAAATTCTAACATTTTTCTCTTGCATTTTTAATTTGTTATTAAAATATAGGATTTTCTTTTCTGTTTATATAGTTTCAATGATCATATTTAGAATTTATTATTATTGATGGCTAAATCTTTTATTATACAATATTTACTCATGCTGTAAAATATTAATACTAAAAAGATGGTACTCGCAAAATTAAAGGGAAACCATTTATTTATAAGAACCATTATTCCCATAAATGCTAAATCAAAGAAATTTAAGAAGAAAAAACTAGGTTTAATGAATTTTCTTGTTAAATCTGAATTTCTAGGTAAATTAAATATAATAATTATCAAGAGCGGCGTTAGGATTAAGAGGTGATGGTCCCAAGAATCGAAATATCCTAGAAGCATAATTAAAATACCAAAAGTATATCCATAAATTAAAGAATTATTATCAAATCTCCTAATTAAGTAGAGAGCAAATCCTATTCCACCTATGACGATAAGGATCATTAGAAAAATTGGTAATTGAAAACTTAATAATTGTGTTTGCGAAAAACCTAGAACTATAAAGAAGTTTTGAATGAGTTTTGTTATGCTAAATGAATGATTGGTAAGAACAGTATCCCCCCCAGTAAGGTTTACATTCAAAAAACCATCTAATAATTCAGGATATAATAGAAACACGAAAATATTTAATGATACTGGTATTAGAAAACCAACTAAACGAATTATTGACTTAAGAAATTTAATTTCAAATTTCTTTCTCTCCCAATCAAAATTAATAATTATTAAAAATGGGATTAAAAAGATAGTAATTGGTTTAAATAACATACTTACTCCCAAAATAATACTTGCTATTAAATTCCATTTAGTATCTTCATATTTTAGAAAGAGGAAAAGTGATATTAAAATTAAGAGGGTAATATATAAATTTATTTGTCCTAAAATATAATTAAATAGATTAGGTAAACCCATTAGGAACAAACTAATATATAGAACAATTCTTTTATCCTCTCGTTCATGGTCTTCTCCTCTAATGAGAATAACTATTTTATAAAGAACAAGGCAGATTAAAGTATTCAGTATCAGATTAATGAGATTAAATATTATAAATCCCAAATCAAAACCCATTAGGTAAAAAGGTACAAAAAATATAGCCGATATTGGAAAATATCTAAATGGCCAACGAGTATAATAATCTTGGTTATACAGTTCATTTACATTATCAATGAAAATTTTCCCTCCTTCATAATAAACTAAGAAATCATTTCGATCTCTGAAAAAAATAAGAGTTAGAATCATTGATAGTATAAAGTAAAATCCATGAATTAATACAGCATATCGAAAGATCTTGAATTCCCATAATTCCTTAAATCTTTTGCTTATCTTAGATATATATTCTTTTAAATTCATTCTTAAATAACCTTATTTTTATAATGAAACTGATTCTGATCTTCTTTTTTTAAAAATATATAATATTATACTCAGAGATAAGCCTATTGTTAATCCTATTAGAGTTGGAATCACATAAGGCGGTAATGAATAAAATGAGATCTCAATAATGACTACATTTCCCTTAGTATAGAGTTTATAAGAATTTAAAATTCCCTGATCATCATAAATTGCGATAATTTTGATATCTTTTGAAGGAAATCCAGGTAATATTGTATCTTTTTCAATTTCAACATTCAGAGTTGGTAGAACCCTATTATCAACATCATACCATTTATTCAGTTTTAACCCCCCCATATATTCTCCTACTGGAACAGGAAACCAAAAAGGCACCAAAGATGAGTAACTTGAAAAATATAAATCCTTAGTGTAATCATTTGGATTGGAAAAAAAGATTATTTGAGAATCTTTATCTTTAACCCCCCAAATGTTTCTGCTAGTCCACCTCCACATACTAAAATTTAATTTTATGAATGTTTCATCAACTTCTATATTACCAATTCTCCATTTCATCCTTTTCCCTTTACTTAAATTTTCAAAAATCCCAGAATCATCCCAATCATTGCCAAAAATATTATCCATCTCTATTTGATTACATACATTACATTTCCATATCAATTCTTGATTATTTTGGACACCCATACTATACTTAGTGGCATCTACATTTGAAATTATACTGCAAATTAATAAGAAAAGGAGAGTAAAATTCAAAAAAACAACCTTACGTTTCAATCTATTACATCTCCTTATTATTATTAGGTTGTTTAAGCAAACAATATTTACTTATCCCATAGAAAGTTAAAATTAGGAAAATTGTCGGCACAAAATTATATGGAAACAATGGATATATTAGGTACCAAATACCCACAAAAGCGAGATCAAAAAAACTAAAGAAGGATAAACTTAATTTTATTGAACTTGTAATTTTAGACTGCCGGGGCGTATTGAAAATAATTATTATTAAGATCGGGGTTAAATTGAGTAAATGATGATCCCACGAGTCAAAATAAGCTAGTAACATTATTAATATTCCAAAAGAATAACCAAAAATAATAGAATCCTTTTCTAATCTATTTATAATAAAGACTATAAAACCCAAACCTCCTACTATACCAATTACTCCAAATAAAACAAAAATTTGATTAAAAGGGATGTTGTAAAAATAACAAAAATTAGTAATTAATTTCGTTATACTGTACGAAAAATTTAGAGCAATTGGATTACTACCCGTAAAATTAGTGTCTAGGAATCCTTCCCATAGAGCAGGGTACAATAGAAATAAAATGAAATTCAACAATACAGGTATAATAACTCCTATTATTCGAATTGCACTTTTAAAAAAATCGAATCTTAGCTTTTTTTTCTCAAAATCAAAATTAAATATAATCAAAAATGGGATTAAGAAAAACGCTGTAGGTTTTATTATAATACTTATTCCTAAAAAAATACTTCCAATTAATTGCCATTTGAATTCATCATATTTAAGAAAAATGTAAAGAGATAATAGAATAAAAAAAGTGATATATAAATTTATCTGACCATAAACATAATTCAATACATGAGGCAACCCCATTAAGTAAATTGATATATATAAAATAACTTTTTTATCATCCTTTTCATGATCTTCGTTTCTTATTAGCATTATTATCTTAAAAAGAATAATACAAATGAGAAAGTTGAGGATTAAATTACATATATTAAAAAATACATATGCTACTTGAAAATTTAAAATAGAAAATGGAATAAAAAATACTGCCGATAATGGAAAATATCTAAAATCCCATAAATAATATGTTTGATTGTAGAGATTCTCAATATCATTGATAAATATGTTTCCTACATTATAAAAAATTATAAAATCATTTTTTTCTTGATAAAAGGCAAAGAATAGAATTATTGAAAGTATTAAATAAAAACTATGAAGGATCAGGGCATATCTAAATATTTTTTGTTCCCACAGTTCTTTAATTCTGTGAATTATTTTAGAACTTAAATTCATTGAGCAGTTAACAAATTTATATTTTAATTTTAAATTCTTAAATTAAACTACTAAAATTAAATTTTTTAAACTTTCATATTGAGAGATATATAATGTCTTTTCCTAAAGTAAAACATGAAAAAATAACGTTTGGTATTATAGTGGGAAACAGAGATGTCTTTCCCAGCGAACTAGCAAAACAAGGAAGGCTTGAGATTATTGAACTTATGAATGAGTTAAGGTATGAGTATGTTATTTTAGGGGAAAACGACACACGATTTGGTGTCGTCGAATCCTATAATGATGCTAAGAAATGTGCAGAACTTTTCAAAAAGAATTCTGACAAAATTTTGGGTATAATTTTATGCCTTTGCAATTTTGGAGATGAGAAAGCCGTAGCCAATACCATAAAATTAGCAAATCTTAATGTTCCTGTTTTGATTCAGGCATCTTCAGATGATATTGAAAAAATGGACCGAGTTCATAGAAGAGATGCTTTCTGTGGAAAAATATCGGTCACAAGTGTATTATATCAATATGGTATTCCATTCACACTAACCAAA
>JABXKB010000017.1 GCA_013375485.1 Promethearchaeota archaeon
CCTCCAGAAATAATGAAAGAAATAGATTTAATGGATATTGCTCAAGTAAGATTATGTGAGAAGATTTGGAATTTTAATAAACCAATAATTGCTGCTATTAATGGTTTAGCAGTAGGTATTGGTATTACAATGCCTTTAGTAGGTGCTGATCTTATTTATATGGCTGAGGATGCATGGTTGGGATTTTATTTTGTAAAAAGAGCAGTTATTCCAGAATTTAGTTCTACTTTTATTCTTCCTTTCTTAATTGGTTTTCAGAAAGCAAAAGAAATTTTCTACTTTGGAGATAAAGTTTCAGCTCAACAAGCAGAACAACTAGGCTTAGTGAATAAAATATTACCTCCAGACGATTTGATGCCTTTTTCAAGAGAACAAGCTTTAAGATTAATACCACCTAAGGGTCCAACAAAATCAATCAATCAAATGAAGAAAATCATGCACAGTTATTTTAAGGATATTGTTTCAAGAACAGTAGAATTAGAAAATAAAGGATTACACGACTTATTTAAAACAAGTGATTTCAGAGCCGCAACAAAATCATTAATAACTAAAAAAGAACCATTGTTTAAAGGAAAATAATCCGAAAAGATATTGGTAGACCAATTTGAGATTTTTTTAAAAAAATTGAATATTTAGTTTAGATGCAGAAATGAAGTGATTATTACAGTCTTAACAAGACAATTATTAAATCTGTTTTATATTTATTATTTTTATATAAAGTATAATTTTTAGATAGAGCTTGCTTGACTACTTAAGTAAAGTTTATTATATTAAAGATGGAGGTATTCCTTATGGGAAAATATGATGATGAGGATTTTGTTTATTGTAATAATTGCGAGAAAGAAATAATTCAAGATAAAGCAATCTATGTACGCGGAAAACCGTATTGTGAAACATGTCATCATAAGGCTGATGAATATGGGATCTATGATGAATATGAGGATGAGGATGATGATGAAGACGATGACGATGATGACGAAGACGATGACGATGATGACGAAGACGACTAAAATTAAACTTTTTTACATAAACTTATTACTCATAACTTAAAGGTAATTTAGATTTAGAAAATGAAGCACTTAAGGAATCTATGAAAACTAGTGATTTTAGAACGGCCACGAAATCATTAATAACTAAAAAGGAACCACTGTTTAAAGGTAAGTAAAACAAGTCATTATAAAAATTCATAGAAATTCTTATTAGACGTGGTTAATATTTAATATTTTTATTTTAAATAATATGCAATAAGAAAAAGTTAAAATGACTATTGATAAAATCGGGTTTGATAACGAAAAGTACCTCAGTGAGCAATCTAAGAGTATCTTGGAACGAGCAACTCAGTTTGGGAATAAATTATACCTCGAGTTCGGTGGAAAACTGATATATGATTATCATGCTTCAAGGGTTCTCCCGGGATTCGACCCAAATGTTAAAATGAAACTTTTGAAGCTACTTGAAGAAAAAATTGAGGTTATCATATGTATCTACTCAGGAGATATTGAAAGGAAAAAGATTCGTGCTGATTTCGGAATCACTTATGATACTGGCGCATTGAAATTAATCGATGATATCCGGGAAGGGGGACTTAAAGTATGTGCTGTGGTAGTGACACGTTATAACGGACAGCAGATCGTAAAACAATTCATGAATAAACTTGAGCGAAGAAATATAAAAGTATATACGCATCGTCCGATCAAGGGTTATCCAACCAATATTGATTTAATCGTAAGTGAAGAAGGATACGGCGCAAATCAGTATATTGAAACCTCTAAGCCTATAGTCATTGTTTCCGGACCTGGACCAGGCAGCGGGAAAATGGCAACCTGTCTTTCCCAAATATATCATGAGTATATAAGGGGGATTGAGGCGGGTTATGCAAAATTTGAAACTTTTCCCATATGGAATTTGCCTTTAAAACATCCCGTAAATATGGCATATGAATCAGCTACTGCTGATCTTGGAGATTTTAATCAAGTAGATCCATTCCATCTTGAAACATACAATATAACAGCAACAAATTATAACAGAGATGTGGAGATTTTTCCAGTAGTCAAGAAAATAATGTTAAGGATCATGGACTCCAATTTACTATATAAATCTCCTACGGATATGGGTCTAAATATGGCAGGATTTGCTATTAATAATGATGATATTGTACAGCAAGCGGCAAAGCAAGAAATGATCCGGAGATATTTTCGATATAGTTGTGAATATGCCATGGGTGTTTCAGATAAGAAAACAGTACAGAGAGCAGAATTACTTATGAAGGAATTGAATCTCACCCCATTAGATCGGAAAGTGGTGAGCTATGCGCGTCAAGCTTCTATAGAAGCTCAAGAAAAAGGTAAAGGAAATGAAGGTATATTTGCAGGAGCTGCATTAAAATTGAAGAATGGAACTATTATAATGGGTAAAAACTCACCACTAATGCATTCTGCATCCAGTTTAATCCTAAATGCCATCAAAGAATTAGCCGGCATCCCTGACAATATTCATCTTTTATCCCCCAATATATTAAACTCTATAAGTAAATTAAAATCGGATGTTTTCAACCATAACCAATTGAGCCTTAATCTTGAGGAAACTCTTATAGCTTTAAGCATCAGTGCTGATTTCAATCCTTCTGCTAAAGTTGCTATGGAAAAGCTTAAGGAACTTAATGGTTGCGAAATGCATTCGACCCATATACCAACTCCAGGAGATGAGGCTGGATTGAGAAGATTGGGACTTAATATAACATCAGATCCAAATTTTTCATCAGAAAGGCTTTTTATAACCTAAACTAAGTCAAGATTAAAATCCAATTCTCTTCTCATTAATGATATTTAGAATTTGGAGTAATAGTATTTAAAATAACATAAAGTGTTCTAATTTTTAAATGAAAATAATATAAAGTGTTTTATATTACTTATATCATGATTTAGAAATCCTTATAATAATTGGTTTCTTTTAATTATTTTATTTGAATAGATTGATAATAAAATCAATTACTTTCTAAGATATTTATTAAATTATGAATAGTCATTATAAATTTGTGTTTATAACTGGCGGTGTAATGAGCGGCATAATTTTATAGTGAAACTCTATAAAATGCAAAGGCAAAGGTGTAGTCACCGCAAGTATTGGAAAAGTATTACAATTTCGTGGTTTTAAAGTCTCTGTTGCTAAGATCGACCCATATTTAAATGTAGATCCTGGTACCTTAAATCCAATAGAGCATGGTGAATGCTTTATAACAGAAGAAGTATGGCAATTCACACCAGTTCCTCAATCTGATGAAAGATCATATAGAATTTCTGAAATAGACCAGGATTTTGGCACTTACTCAAGAATTCTAGGTATTGAAATGCATCCTTCACACAACATAACTTCTGGTCAAATCTACCTTTCTACAATCCTTAGCGAGAGGAAAGGGAAATTCTTAGGAAAAACAGTCCAAATAATACCTCATGTGACAGATATTATAAAAGAGAGATTAATGAAAATTGCAGATAAAGAAGATCTGGATGTTTTATTAATTGAATGTGGAGGAACAGTTGGTGATTTAGAATCAAGCATATTTTTAGAAGCATTTCGACAATTAAAATTAGAATATCCAAAACGTACAGCATTTGTTCATGTTACTCTTATTCCTTACTCTAGAGCTGTAGGACAACAAAAGTCAAAGCCAACGCAACATTCTGTTAAAATGCTTCAAAGTTTGGGATTACAACCTGATATAATAATTGGTAGAAGTGAAAAACCTTTAGATAACGACATCAAAAGAAAAATATCATTATATTCTAATGTCCCTGAAAATGCTGTAATTTCAAATCCCGATTTAGAGGTAGTTTATGAATTACCCTTACTTTTTGAGGAACAGGGAATAGGAGATCTAATTTGTGAACTTATTGATCTAAAAGCAAAATTAGTATCTTATAGTGAGGTTACAAATTACTCTGAATGGGTAAAGATGGTCGAATTATTTAAAAACTCTAAAAGTACGGTTAAGATAGCAATGCCTGGAAAATATTTTAATATTTCAGATTCGTATATTTCCATAAACGTGGCTTTAGAAGACGCTGCTGCTCATTTAGGATATAAGACAGAATTAAAAATGATTAACATTGAGCAAAGTACAGATGTTAACGAGCAATTGAAAGATTGTGATGGAATTTTACTTACACCTGGTTTTGGAAAAAGAGCAATAGAAGGAATGATTAAATCAGCCGAATATGCCATGGAAAATAAAGTTCCATTTCTAGGGATTTGTTTTGGAGCTCAATTGTTTTTTGTAGCCTTCTGTAGAAAATACCTCGGATTAAAAAATGCAAATTCTACAGAACTTGATCCTAATACACCTTATCCTGTTGTAGATATATTAGAAAGTCAGGAGCAAGTAACAGAAATTGGAGGTACTATGAGATTAGGTGCTCAAAAGATAATAGTTGAAAAGGGAACTCGACTTTATGAAGCTTATAAACAAGAAGAAATTTTTGAACGTTACCGACATAGATTTCACATTCAGGAGAAATTTATTACTGCTGAAGCCAAAGAAAAAGGTTTGCGAGTATCTAGCAGGGATGAATCTGGAACTATCATTAATAGTATAGAATTAGATAGAAAAGATCATTGGATGGTAGGTACACAATTTCACCCCGAATTTAAATCTCGTCCGTATAATCCATCTCCAATATATTTAGATTTTATTAAAAATTGTATTAGTGGAAAATCTAATATGTAGGAATATATTACTATTAATCTGATAACCTATTCACTAACAAATTATTTTTGTAAATCATATAAAGAGCTAACATAGATTCTCTTTTTAATATCTTGAAATGTTAATTTTTTATGTGAATCAACAAGTCTAATATGTTTTAACGTGATTACTCTTGTTTCTCCAGGTTCCATTGAAAAATAGTTATCAGATGCGATGAAATCTAAGCTGTCAGCATTAATAAAAACGTACAGGGCAATGTGGTTTGTTTTAATGTTTATCTTAATATCTAAGATTTCTAGTTGATTTTTTTCAATTTCATGAAAATTTAATTCTAATTCAGGATCTTTTAAAGAAAATGATTTTGGATTATCAAATAAACGAAATCCTGTGTGAATAATATTATTAATATCATCTTTTTTTTTCAGATTATAAAAAATAGCATGGTTCTGTAAATCTTTTTTTGTCTTATTAATGTCTGAGACATCTATCATTCCAAGCATTTTAGAAGAACAAGGTTCAATTATGGACTTATATGTGCCTTTTTTTAAAATATTTTCATTAGAATCATAAATTCTCCAATTCAATATGACATTCACAGATTTTTTTTTATCATTAGATACCCAGAATTCAACAGAATTCTTCTCCTCTTTAACACTGCCAAAAATTGGACGATAAAACCTTTTAGCAAAGTAATGAAGAGCTTTCCATCGGCCATAATAATCTAATGAGGACCAACTTGCTACAGGCCAACAATCATTCAATTGCCAATATAGAGCTCCCATACAATGAAATTCATTACGATTCCGTCTCCAATGCTCTACACCATATTCAACCGCTTCTGCTTGGGTTATTTGAGATAATATAATTTGTTTCTCAAATTCTTCTGGAATTGTAAATCGTTTTTTCATATATTTCATAATTTTAGTATTACCTGCAGAATTTTTTTGATGATTTTCCAGAATAGGTGTGTTAAACTCAAGCTGATCGGATGGACAAAAATTATTTATTGTTTTTAATGACGGAAAAGATTCAAATCCAAATTCAGACATGAACCGGGAATTAAATTTTCTGTATGCTGAAAATGGTTTTCCTCCGTGCCATACAGCCCAAAAATGTGAGTCTCCATGATTGGGTGAATTGGAATCACTTTTCCCAATATTTAGTCCTACAAACCCATTTGATGGTGAGCTTTGCCAATATGATTGTAAAGGATCAAGTTTTTTAATGAGATCTGGTACAATTTTTTCAAAAACATTTACATATCCATTCTTGAATTTTAACAAAATAACAGGATCTTCAATTTTAAACTTTTTTTCTAAAATAATATTCCACAACCATTCAATTTCATTATTACCACACCATAATGCAAGACTTGGGTGATGTCTTAATCGTTTTATATTTTGAATAGCTTCTTTTTTAACATTATCAATAAATTCCTCATAATAAGGGTAGATACTACAAGAAAAAGGGAAATCTTGCCATACTAAAAGCCCTAATTTATCACAAAGATCATAAAAATAGTCATCTTCATAAATACCACCACCCCACACTCGTATCATATTCATATTGGCATCTTTTGCGAACTCTAAATTCATTTCATATAAGCCTAGTTTCTTTCCTCTCGGAATGAAACTATCTATAGGAATCCAATTTGCTCCTTTAGCAAACAGTGGAATTCCATTTAATAAAAAATAAAATAATTTTCCCCATCTGTCTTTATTTGTAATTAATTGGATATCTCTTAAGCCAATTTTATGTTTAATTTTATCAATAACTTTTTCCTTTAGAATTGAGGTCTCTATTTCATATAAATTTGGCTCACCAAGATCATGCGTCCACCAAAAAAATGGTTTTTCTAATTCAAATTCAAAAATTTCCTCTGTTTTGTTTATAGGTATTTTTTTTGCTATTATTTCTCCAATAGGTGATCTTATATCAACTTTTAACTCATAGTCTTGATTAGAAAGATTCTTTAAATGTGAATCTATTTCGACTCTAATTAACAATTTAGCAGAAATCGGGCTTATCAATAAAAAATCTTCTGGATGTTGTTGAATTTCCATAGGATTTTTATTATATTTAATTTTGCTGAATGAATTGACGGAATTAATTCTTAGATCATCAAAACCTAATATTTCCACTGACTTCCAAATTCCAATATCAGGTAATTTTGGACCCCAATCCCAACCAAAAGAAAACTGTGCCTTCCGTAAATAAGGAACTCCTGGTATTGCTGCATAACCCGTATTTAAATTTATGGTATATTTTTTTATCTGCTCTCTTGCTTTGGAGGTTGGGCTCTTGAGTTTTACTATTAATTTGTTTCCAACTTTTTTCAATCTTGGTTTTACATCAAATTCATAAGTAATAAACATATTTTCTGTGGATCCTAATAACTCGTCATTAAGATAAACATGTGCAAAAGTATCTAATCCATTAAAACGAAGTTTTATTTGTTTGTATTTCAAAAAGTTTGGTTTTACATCAAATTGAATTTCATACTGCCAATCTGATTCGAAGACCCATTTCGCATCAAGTTCATTCAAACCATAAAATGGATCATCAATAATTTTATGTTCAATTAAGGTTTCAAAAACTGATCCCGGAACATAAGCAGTGATATGAATAGATTTATCGTTATTAATTAATTGCCATTTTCCATCTAAGGAAACAATTTCTACCATATGAATTAATTCCTATTTAGAAATTATTAGAAATTATTATTCAATTTCAAGAATCTTTTTTGCTATCTTTTTCTTTTCATCTAGATTGGCTTGCCGAGCAATCATAATTCTTTGCGCTTGGGGAGACCCTGCTCCATGCATAGATTCTGTTCTATAACTTACAGAAGCTACACCCATAGTTAAGTTCTCTATAAAGCGTAGAACTTTATATCTATCTTCAACACAAATTCCTTCACATGTAGTTAAATATTTTTCAATTAATGGTCCTATTTCCTCGGATTTAATATCTGCTTCTGAAGGCATTGTACAAATCATTCCTCCTGCGATGTCTTCTGCTAATCTTCCTATTTCGTAAGGAAAACGCGTAACATTTTGCTTACAAACGTTAGCTAATAACATATCCATTTCATAATTTCCTGCTTCTCTTTGGAATCCTAAGGAACTACACGCTATACCACAACTATATAATGTTTCATTTAGATGTGTCATTTCAACAAGTTTATCTCTCACATGTGACGCTTTTTCAGTACCATTGTACTCTGAAATTAGAGCTGTTGCTCCTATTAATGCATCACCTACCCCCACTTTACACCCTCCATAGGATTGACGATGGAATCCCGCAAAACGGTTAACTAATTCTCCGGAAAATTTAATTTCACCCTTCATAAAAATATTTTCTTTGGGAACAAAAACATTATCAAAAACTACAAAAATTTCTTGACCACCATACTTGAAATTCCCAATATCTAATTTTCCTTTTTCAATCTTTCGGGTATCGCATGATTGTCTCCCATATATTAATGTAATTCCCTTTTCATTTGTGTTAATACCAAAACTTACTGCATAATCTTCTTCACCAGGTCTTAATGCAAGGGTAGGCATAATGATTGCTCTATGCGAGTTAAGAAATCCTGTTTGATGAACTTTAGCACCTCTAACGATGATACCATCATCTTTTTCATCAACAACATGTAAATATGCATCAGGATCTGGTTGATCTTTAGGTCTTTTACTTCTATCTCCCTTTGTGTCTGTCATTGCCCCATCTACCATTAGATCTTGTGTTTGAACCTCGATCCAATATTTCTTGAATCGTTCGTGATAATTTGTGTTATTTTTTTTATCCATTTCATAAGTTATACTATATAATGCATTTGCAGTATCAAAACCAACACATCTCTGGAAACAACAAGCGGTATGCTGCCCTAATAATCTCTGCATTTTAACTTTTTTAATCAGATCATCTATAGATTGGTGAATATGTGTAAAACGATTTATTATATCACCAGTTAAATGGGATTTTGCTGTCATTAAATCTTCAAATTCTTCCATTTGGGCTAATTCGTAAATCTTCATTACCGTATTTATAGAAGGCCTTATAATTGGATGATTCCAAAATTCCTCAACTTTTTCGCCAAACATATATAAATTAACAGGTCGTTTTATACTTTCTAAATATTCTTCTGGAGTTTTTAATGTCATTTTTTTAACCTTATTTATTTGGTTTTGTTAATTGATAAAAAATTGATTAATTATTAAAAATATCTCTAATATATGTTAAGATCTTGATTTAATCTTTTTATTCACTCCTGATATTTAATTTATATTAATAATTTCAAGGGATTGAATGTATCCTATCTTTTCCTATTGGGCAACATTCGATGCATATATTACACCATAATACCGTCTTATCTGATAAATTCTTCAAATTTGCTTGACAATATGTTAAACAAGCATCTTTATTATACTTTCCTTCTGAAAAAGCATTAGCAGGACATGCTTCAATACAAATATCACAATTATTACAATATTTACTTTCATTAATTGGATTTCCTGCTACTAATGGTGCTTCAGTTACTAAAGCTCTTAGCCTAACTTGAGATCCATAACTTCCTGTTATAAGTAAATTATTTTTTCCAATTGAACCCATTCCTGCCAATGCTGCAGCATCTTTTAGATAAAGTCCTGGTTTATATGGGATAATTTTTGATTTAAAACCATGTTTACTTAAAAAGCCCTTAATTTTATAACATTGATTTAAAAGAATTGAATCTGCAAAATGATAACTCTTATCTTTGTTTTCATCTTTATTCCACGCATCGAGAATTAAATCATATAAATAAAACCCTATTATAATAATCGTTTTTAGATTTTCTAAAAATAAATGTGGTCTATTATTTGGTTGGTATTTATCAAAAAATCTAGGGTCTGCAAAACCAATTAGATCAATACCTATCTGATTGCAATAATCAGTCAGTTCTTTTGTAAGATTTTCATTGCTTGTCATTCTTAATTAAAACCTAATTATGACTATTTGGGTATTTTACCATAATTTAATTCTTTTGTACAATGTAGAGTTACCTTAATATCACTTTATTATTAATAAATATAAATTTTTTATAAATTTCAACAGTGATTTTTTTTAAATGTTATTTACATACGTAGAATCATAAATTTAAGTGAATAAATTAAAAAATGAACACAACTAATATTTAGTTAAAAAATCACACGTATTAATCATGAAGGTTGTAAAAGGTTTTCCCGCTGATCCCGAAGGTACTTATCAATTGAAGGTAATAAATTTGATGAAGCATGCCATAAGGAATTTCGCGAGGCAAGAAATTGTCAGTAGAAAAATGGACGGCACTTTATTTCGTTATACTTATGGAGAATCATATGAAAGGATGCAGCGATTAGCAAACGCTTTACAATCAATTGGAATAAAGGTTGGAGATAGAGTAGGAGTTCTTGCATGGAATCATCATCAACATTATGAAATTTATTTCGGACTCCCAGGAACTGGAGCAGTAATGGTTTCTCTTAACCTAAGACTAACTCCTCAAGATTTATCTTATGTAGTTAATCACTCTGGGACGAAATATATTATTGTTGATGAAGATTTAATCAATGTAGCTGAATCCATAGCACCACTATGTAAAAAATTAAAAGGATATATTATTATTACAGAAAAAGACTTAAGTGAAATAATAACACAACTTAAACCAGTATATAGTTATGAGAAACTATTGAGTAAAGCCTTAGCTGTATATAATTGGCCTAATTTGGATGAAAATTCAGCTTATGCTGCATGTTATACAACTGGTACTACTGGTAAACCTAAGGGAGTATATTATTCCCATCGTAATGTATATATTCAAGCAATGATGTTTGCGGCTCAATTACCAATGAGTTTAAATGATGTAGTCTTCCAATTAGTTCCTATGTTTCATGTCCTCGGGTGGTCTAAACCTCAAGCTGCTACATATGCTGGTGCAAAACTAATCTTCTCTGGAAGATGGAACTTAGACGATTTAGAAGAACTTACTGATGTTATGGTTCAAGAAAAAGTCACGGTATCTGGTGCTGTCCCAGCCGTCTTCATGGCGATGCTTGAATTCATCAGAAAAATGGAAAATAAGCCAGATCTTAGTGGGACTCGTTTAATTTGTGGAGGTTCTGAACCACCAATTGCCCTAATGCGTGGATTTTGGGAGGAATGTGGTGGAGAAATAATTCATTCTTATGGTTCTACTGAAGCTATGGCAATAACAACGCTAAATTTCTTTAAACCTTGGCTTAAAAAGGAGCTTTCAGAAGATAATCTTTGGAACCTTAAGAAAAAACAAGGTACAATTGTGTCTGGTTTAGATGTTAAAATAGTTGATGAACATGGAGATGAACTTCCACATGATGGAAAATTATCAGGAGAGATTTTGTTGCGTGGACCTTGGATTACCAGAAGCTATTATAACGCTCCTGAAACAAAAGAAAATTTTACAGAAGATGGATTTTTTAAAAGTGGAGATGCTGGGAGTCTTGATTCTGAAGGGTATCTAAAAATTACAGATAGAATAAAAGATGTAATAAAGAGTGGAGGGGAATGGATTAGTTCGATAGATATGGAGAATGCATTAGTGTCTCATCCTGTAGTTCTTGAAGCCGCTGTTGTAGGTATACCCCATCCAAAATGGGATGAAAGACCCTTAGTCTTAATTGTATTACGAGAAGGCTGTGAATCCACGAGTAAAGATGAAATACGTGAACATCTTTCCAAGGTATTCGCTAAATGGCAACTTCCTAATGAAATACTATTTGTGGACTCAATACCCAGAACTAGTGTAGGAAAACTTAATAAAAAAGCCATTAGAATGGAATATAAAAATCTCTATATTAAAAATCAGAAATAAGAAAAAAGTGAGTTTTGATGCCTATAGTTGATAAATCAAAATTAAAACGACATGAAATTATAGAAATTTTTGATTATCGCCAAAATTTCCGAAATCAGGTCAATGAAGCCTTTTTTAAAAGTGTAGATTATACAGAGGATGATTATAGGCCGATTTGGAAAAAAGTTGGGGAAATAAATAAACGTTGGCTTAACGGAGAAAATGTGAAAAATATACTATCTATGAAAGAGATGTTAATTTTAACAAAACATTTACGATTCTATATGGAATATAGTGCGGATTATTTTCAAAAGTTAAATCCAATTCCAAAAGAGGCAATAGTAAAATCAGTTAAAGCTAATGATGTACCTTGCGAATGGTATTCATATCCTGGAGCAAAAGAAGATCGAGTGATCTTATACATTCATGGAGGAGGTCATATCATGGGCTCAACAAATACTCATAAATTATTTACTCTAAATTTAGCAAAAATAACTAATATTAAGGTATTAAGTATAAACTATCGGCTTTCCCCCGAAGAACCTCACCCCGCAGCTTTAGAGGATTGTGTTTCAGTTTATAAATGGCTTCTTTCATCCGGAATTCAATCTAAAAATATTATAATCTCTGGAGACTCTGCGGGAGGTTATTATACACTTTTAACTCTACTAAAACTACGAGATAATAGATTCTTTTTACCCGCAGGAGCAATCTGTCTTTCACCATCCACAGATATGACGCAAACAGGTGAGTCAGTAAAAAAAAATTGTTATACTGATGTTGTTTTAGGTGACTTAGGGTATATCTGGTGGATTGAAGCTCATTTAGCTGGCAGGGATCCTTATGATCCAGCAATTTCTCCTCTTTATGCTGATTTAAAAGGTTTGCCTCCTATTTTGATTCAAGTAAGTACAAGTGAAATGCTGTTTGATGATTCTAAAAGATTTTATGAACGAGCTAAGGAAGCAGAGGTCGATATTATAATGCAAACTTGGGATAATACTTTACATGTATTTCAAAATACAGTCTTACCTGAAGCAAAGGAAGCGATGGAAAAAATTACTAAATTTATTGAAAAATTATTCTGAATCAAGGGAAATTTTTAAGATTACTCTAAAATGTTTGTTTTTAAGATTTCTAACATAGAATTTATTTGATTAATAAAATCTTTATTTAAACAGAGAGATGAGAGCTCTTTTTTTGCTATTTCAGCAGCATCCTTCCTTTCTCTAAAATCAAAAGGAGAGATAATACCAGAAGAACTTTTCTTTTTTAATTCTTCTATGATTTTATCTATTTCTTGAGTGAAATCATTTAAATTTTCCAAATAATCATGTAAAGCTGCTGGAAGGTTTGGATGTACTTTTTTTAATGAATTAGAATATTCCAAAATACTTTTCGAAAAATCTAATCTTTTCTTTAGAATTTCATCGGTTTTCTCTGTCTCGTTAAGGAGTCTAAACATTATCTCATAGAATTTAAGCTCATTTTTATCTCTATTAAGAAATTTAGTTAAATTCCTTAACTTATCTGTTGTTTCCCACTCTTGCATTCCTTCATATTCCTTAATTTTGTTTTCAGTTTCACTAATTTCTAAATTTAGTTGTTCTAGTTTCCAATTACTAAGATAAGTATCTAATTTCATAATTTTTCTTTGATATTCTTGTTCATCAAGAATGGTTCGAGTTATCTCAAACATCTCTGGTAGACAATCAAACAAATATTTTAACAAAGAAATGTAAATTGTATGTTCTGTATTTGCTATAGGTCTTTCAAAAAACTCAATAGCATCCATGTTGTCACTAAGTTCTAATAATGATTTAAAGAATTTTCTAATAGATAACATATTTTTTTGAGCATCCATAGCTATTGAATACATTTCTTCAAAATATTTTTTAAAGAATCTTCTTGCTAAATCAAGTTCCATCAAAAAATTATTAACAAGAGGTATTAAATCTCCTGAAACACTTGGTCTTTTATATTTCTCACCGATGTCCTTTAACCGATCTTCCTCTCTAACAGTTATCATTTTTACAATAAATTCTGGGAAATCTTTAGTAACAATATCGTATGTTTTAATGAAATACCTTTTTTTACTTAATATAGGAATTATTGTGTTTATTGTCATAGTTCTCTTTTGAATAGCTTTCAAATCTTCTTCTAATATTCTGTTAATGTGCTCATCAATTTTCTTTTTATTTTCTACATTTGAAACTTTTCTATCTTTTAATAATTGATTAAGCCTAATTCCTCTGATTTGGGCATTTCGACCACCAAAAATCTCTACAAATATTCCTCCAAGGATTCTAAGAGCTAATGCTCCTGCTAATACTTTATCTTTCTCTTCATCGACTAAAATCTGATTTGTTAACATATTCATTAATCTAAACATGAATGTTTTTTCTTTTTCTCTTGGCATTTCGGAAATTTTAGATCTAAATTTCTCGATAATTTGTTCTTCTGGAAATTTATTTTCCCATAAAAAGTCTAGTACTCGATCTCCTTCAGTTTTTGGAAGAATATCTAAATAGCGGGGGATTATTTCAATTAAAGAATTAGCCCAATTTGAGTGCTCAATTGCTAATGGAATCTCTTCATGATGATCAGATAACAGGTCATGAATTAAACCTCCTTGTTCCAATAATTTTGGGCCACTATATCTCCCTAGTGTGTGAACAAGAATTTCATCAAAATTGGGTTCTAAAGAAAAAGGCATCCGAATTTCAATTTTTTTCAAAAATGCTAGATATAAATCAAATAATCCTCGCACTTTATGATTGGATCTATTTATAATGAATTGATTAATTTCTGCTTTATTTAAGTCACCAATATCTACTAAAGAATTGGCGAACATGATTGCTCCATTAAATACTAACTCAACTTTTTCTGGTTCATGATAGGAAGCTGTTTCTGAATATTTAAATAAATATTTTGCTAAATCCGAACCAAGGTACTCTCTATGTTGTTCTGGCATTTGATCAATCGCATCTAATAGCTCCTCCATAAGCATTTGAATCATATCTTGTCCAAGAATAAGTGTATATTTTTTTTCTGCTCTTTTTAGAAAAGCTTCTACATCAGTAAATTGAACTCGCTTTTCCTCTTCTCCAAATAAATGAGTTAAAATATCCTCTAGATTTTTGCTAGTACCTAATAAATTATTTTCTTTAGCTTCTTCAATACAAGCTTTGAATAAATCTAACAAAGTCCCTAATTTATTATCACTTCTCTTTCTTATTTCTTGATTAATTTGATCCCTATTTTTTCCATTTAAATCTGTTATTGAGCTTGAAAATACTAAAATATTGTTTAGTATTTTTTCTAAAGTTTCAGTAGACAACACTTCAAGATGTTGGGAAAACTTAAATAAATATTTTGACATTTCAGAGCTCATATAATCTCGATGAGATTCATCTATTTCTTCTAATGTTTTCTTTATTTTTACTGAATAATTATGGGAATTGTCTTCACCTAATTTTTCAGAAAAATTCTTTTCAGAACGTTTAATAAATAATTCAACATCACTCAACTGGGTTACTTCTGCTTTTCCACCAACCATATATATCAATAAATCTTCAAATGTTTCGAGATTTTCTACTACAGCACCACTTTTGGCTTTTTCGACAAAAGCATTTAATAAATCAGAAAGAGTTCGCATGGAATTGTTACTTCTATTTATTAACATCTGATTTACTTGATTTCTATCTTTATTTACAAGATCTTTCAATGACTCTGCAAATATGAAAATATTATTCAAAACACCCTCAGTAATCGCTGGTGATACATCTTCAATCTCTTGTGAGTAATTAAATAAGAATTTTGGTATTTCTGAACCAATAACTCTTCTGAATTTTGCTGGAATTTCATTAGTAGCTTTTTTAATATCATTTAAAATAGAATTTGTCTTGTCTTCGCCTAATTTTTCCTTAAAAGAACGTTCAGCTCTTTTCAAAAATACTTCCATAATATATTCACGAATAAATTAAAAATTCTAAACTTCTAATAAATAATTAAAATTGAATCATTAAATCAATCAGATAAATAAATAACCTAAATGATAAATTTAAATTTATGTTAAAGAAAAAAGATAATATAACCACAATGAGTGTTATGAATTATCTTCTTTTTTTTATTGTTTATATTCTTTTAAACTACTATAGAAGAGATTGGAAAAAAATATTTAATACCAACTATTAGAAAAATAAATAATTTATATCAAATTAGTGAAATTGAAATAAGAATTATGACTGACAGTGATGATATTCAAATAATAAGAACAGCTTGTCCGGCTCATTGTGGTATTGATTGTTGCGGTATATTAGCACATGTAAAAGGAGATAGGGTTATAAAATTAGAACCTGCTGAATTTCCAATTCCAAATGACAAGAGAATTTGTCTTAGAGGCTTATCTTCTTTAGATATTACTTACCATCCTGAACGATTAAAATATCCAATGAAACGTGTAGGGGAACGAGGTGAAGGGAAATTTGAGAGAATTTCTTGGGATAAAGCTTTTGATATTATATCTGAAAAATTTAAAAATGTTTCAGATAATTATGGTTGGAAATCGATTGGGTGGGTATTAGGAGGTCCAGGTGCAGGTACAACAAAATTTGGGGCTTATTTGAGACTTGCAAGTTTAACCCAGTCAACTCGAGTTAGTGCTTGGGGTTATGGAGATGCTGGAATACCATGTGGTAGTAGAATTATTTTTGGAAGCCAATTTCCTTACATTTATTTATTTGGAACCTTTTGGCAAAGAAACTGGCCAGATTTATTAATTGTTTGGGGTAGTAATCCTGCTGAAACAGCACCACTCCAAAATATGCGAAAAATATTAGATGCTAAAGAAAATGGTACTCAACTCGTTGTTATTGATCCTCGTTTTACTGTAACTGCCTCCAAAGCAGATATATATGTAGGACTTAAACCTGGAACAGATAGTGCTCTTGCTTTAGGACTCATGCATGTTATTTTTAAGAAAGGTTTATATAATAAAGATTTTATTCGCAATGAAACTAACGGTGCTTTATTAGTGCGAATAGATAATGGAAAATTACTCCGGGGAAAAGAGATTGGTCAGAAAAAAGCGAATGCTTTTATAATTTGGGATGAGAATTCAGGCACCCCAAAAGTTATCAGACGTTCTACATTGAAAACCGCCTCTATTAAGGGAGAATATGAAGTAGATGGAATAAAATGTAAAACTGCTTTACAAATGTTAATGGATTTAGCAATGGAGTATCCCCCAGATAAAACCGCTGAAATAACAGGTGTTTCAGCAGAGCTTATAGAAAAATTAGGTGAAAAAATTGGCACATCAGGTACAGCAACTTTCTTTACTTGGATGGGTTTTACAAGAACTTATCATGGTGATATCTCATTGCGAGGAATGGTTTCAGTTGCCGCCATCACTGGTCATGTTAGTACCTCTTTCAGTTCTGGATATATCCCTGCTGTTTTAAATTGGGACCCATTCCTTAAGGCAATTCCAGATAAGCCATCATTTCACAGAATGGGTATTTTAAATCTCTATAATGCTGTTATTTCAGGGAAACCTTATCCCATTAAAGCATTATGGTTTGCATTTATTAATTTTTTAAACCAATGTGTAGATTGTAATAAAATCATCAAGGAGCTTTTTCCAAAATTAGATTTTATTGTACAAACCGAACTTTTTATGACCCCTACTGCAAAATATGCAGATATATTGCTTCCAGTGTGCTCATTTTTAGAATTTTCGGACTTTTTACCCCATCCTTATCCATATCTTCAGTTACAACAAAAGATAATTGAACCTTTGTATGAATCTAAATCAGATGTCGATATTATAACGGGACTGGCAGAAAAACTTGGTTTTGGGAAATATTTCCAAGGAGGTGAGGATGCTATGATTGACCTTATAATGGATCATCCTACTTTAAAAGACTATTCATGTGAAAAATTATCTAAAGAAGCAATGCTCTTGAGGGTTTTACCTGAAGGTGGTAATTTCCCACTAACATTTTCCACACCATCGGGAAAAATTGAATTATATGCTGAACAGTTGACGGAGGATGGTCAGGCACTACCAGTCTATCTCCCTCCTATAGAGGCACCAATATCTAATGTTGCTCAAAAGTATCCTATTTCATTCATCCAAGGACATAGCAGATTTAGAACACATTCAATGTTTGCAAATGTAAAAAATCTGCTTGACATTAATCCAGAACCTGTTGTAGATATTAATCCACTTGACGCTCAAGAACGTGATATTAAAATGGGTGATTTGGTTACAATATTCAACGATAGAGGTAAAACTACAATAAAAGCACGATTATCTGAAGCAGTGAACCAGGGAGTTATTGATATAACAGAGGGTTGGTGGCTTAACCAATTCAGGGAAGGAAGTGTAAATCATCTAACACATGATATAATTAATCCTGTACAAAATAAAGTATATGAACCTAATATGCACATGAATGATGTTGCTGTTGAAATTATCAAATACAAGGAGGTGGAAGAATAATTAAACGATTAGGTATGGTAATTGATCAAGAAAGGTGTATTGGATGTGATGCTTGCACTATAGCTTGTCAGATAGAAAACAAAACTTCAAATTTTTGGATTAATATTAGAACTCAAGGTGGAAATAAAAAAGATATTCCAAATGGAAAATACCCTAATCTTGAATTAAATTTTCAACCACAACTTTGTAATCATTGCAATAGACCTCCTTGCGTTGATGCTTGTTCCAGTGAAGCTCTTATTAGACGAGAAGATGGAATTGTAATATTAGATAAGGAATTATGTACTGGATGTGAAGATTGTATAAGTGCTTGTCCATATGGTGTGATCACTTTTGATAATGAACTAAATATAGCCGAAAAATGCAATTTCTGCGCCCATAGAATTGATAAAGGTCTTGAACCCTTTTGCGTAATTTGTTGTGAAGGTCAAGCTATGCAATTTGGAGATTTAAATGATAAAAATAGCGCCATATCAATTTTAATATCTAAAAGGGATACATTTCAATTAAAACCTGAAGTAGGAACAGATCCTTCAATTTATTATTGTTCTCCAAAACTCAAACGAGTATTATAGATGAAATTTTATTTAATCACATTTTTTTATTACTAAAATAAAATAATAATAAATTAGAGGTTTTAAAAGTGATAGTTGATATTGATGCAAAATATCGGAAAGCTGCTGATATATTAAATAAGGCAGGGGCATTTTCTTATCCAATTACAAATACAATGCTTGATATATTAAAGTTCAATATTAAAGAACAAAACCTAGATCTTGTGTTAGCATTTAATAAAAATATCTCACAGACAATAGAACAATTGAAAGAATATAGTGGATTATCTGAGGAAGAGATTTTAAAGAAAACTGATGCTCTAGCAAAGAGGGGGGTGTTATTCAATCAACCAAATCGTCAAGGTGTCATGGTTTATCGATTATTACCAATAGCAAGACAGTTTGAATATACATTCATGAAAAAACTTAATAAGACAGAAGAAAATAATCAGCTTGCAAAACTATTCGATACATTTAATGAGGAAATTAGGGATCTTGTCCAATCAGACTATGAGAGATTCAAATCATCACTAAATACTACACCACCTATAGATAGAACAGTCCCAATTTTGGAGAACCGAGAAACAGGTAACGAACTCAATATCATTGTAAATGAAGAAATAGAAGCGTATATAGAACAGATTTTCCCAACCCAAAAAATTAAAGATCTAATTGAAAAATATGATGACATTGCCGTAGGAAATTGTTATTGTAGACAACATAATGAGTTCCTTGGGAATCCATGTAAACAAATTGAACTGACACCAAGTTGCTTTACTTTGGGTAAGTCAGCTAGGCATACTTCGAACCATGGTTTTTCAAAATTAGTTTCTAAGGAGGAAGCACTAAAGATTTTAAAACAATGTGAAGAAGCGGGATTAGTTCATAAAGCATATCATTTGCACGGCGATACAAGCAAAGAAGAAGTAGCAATTTGTAATTGTTGCAGTTGTTGTTGTTTAACTGCTAAAGATTGTTTAGTTTTTCCGGTAGCCAATGCAACAAATTACTTAGCTAGCATAGATCACGATTTATGCATAGGTTGTGGTACATGTGTTGAAAAGTGTTATAATAAAGCAATTGAATTAAATGAAGATAATAAAGCAGAGAGGACAGAAGAACTTTGTGTTGGGTGTGGAGTTTGTGCTTATTTCTGCCCTGAAAATGCTATTTCCTTAATTGAAGGTCCAAGAATAGTAAGAATTCTCCCTCAAAAAAAAAAATAAAATAAATTTTTTAATTTGTTCTATATAAAAAAGTGGGTTTTGATTCCTTAAAATGAAAAAATATAAGTTATAATTTTTTAAATCATTATAAAAGTTCTCTATTGCTTCTAAGTCAGATTAGACATCGTTCAGGACTTTATTCATTTTTTTATAATATATCTCAAATGGGATAGCGTGTTCGAAAAATATGTAATATATAATAACTATATTTAATCGTACGATTCCCTCCTTGATCTTTCTTGAATAAACATCAAATGTTATTTTTTATCCTTGCTTTTCTGTAATTCTACTTTATCATTAAATGTGATAATTTTTGGTGGTTCAGTTTTTCATTTTCAGATCTCTTTAATGAATATTTTTCCACATTTTTTGCAAGTGATTATAACGATATTGCTTTTTCTTCTGTAAATGTAATCTTCATCCTTTTTTGCACAAAAATGCTGTTCTTCTTTATACCAATGAATACCGCAATTCCTACATAAAAATATGCCATGGGAATAATCCCCAACTTCTATCACATTTTTTGAATCACATTCTATGCAAGTGGAGTCTATTCTTTTTCACCCATTTTATTTTTTCTAATAATCCTATAAAAAATATAGGATATTTCTAAATCAATAAATGATTAATAAAAATTTATATTATAGGGAAATTAATGCTATCCTTTATATAAAAACATTTGAATAATTGTTTAATTATTGCCTATTCAACTAAAGCATAGGCATTTCCAAGAACTACTGCTCTTTCTGTTCTTACTTGAATTATATAGCGTCCATTATCTTTCCAACCTTCTGTAGTTAAAGTTTCTCCGGGATATACTTCACTAGTAAATCGTGCTTGGAATTCTTTAAATCGTTCTACATCTCCATTACAAGCACCATAAATTATAGCACGTGTTGCAAAACCATACGTACATAGTCCATGGAGAATTGGACCTTTAAATCTTCCACTTCTACTAGCAAATTCAGGATCTATATGTAAAGGATTTAAATCACCATTAAGTCTATACAAAGCAGCTTGATTTTCATTAGTTTTATAGGAAATACTAAAGTCTGGTTCTACTCCATCAGGAGGATTTAATGATTCAGTTTTAGGACCTGGATCTCCACCAAAACCTCCACCTTTCAAGTAAAAGAATACCCATTTGGTATCAAATATAGGTTCACCTCCAGTCTTCTGACCCGAAACCTTCATATGTATAACAGCAGCTTTTCCTTTATCAAAAATATTCTCAACTTCTGCTTGACAAATTATCTCATCTGATGAAGTAAAAGATCTGTAAAGCTTAATTGACTGTTCCCCATGAACAAAGTGTGAAAAAGCAATTTTACCGAGCTTCTGAAGTTGAAGGCCTGCCCCACCGACTATACAAGCATAACTCGGGAACACTTTTAATCCTCCAGAGAATCCTTCATATAAAAACTGTAACTCGTCAACCTGAGCCCCAATCCCTAAAGAATAAAGTACTACATCTTTCCAATTATATTTAAAAGTAACCTCAGGAAATTTTTTTCCTACAATATCAAGATTTAATCCTGACAATATTTTATCACCTTTAATTAAATAATATATTTATTTTTCATATTGATTATCAATTTTTTATATTAAATAAATCCGCTTCTCTTTAAACTATCAACAAAAAATTCCATTTGTCTTTCTAAATATCCAATATTTCCATATTTAATAATTTTAGATTTAGGTGTGAATGTTTCATGAAACTTGAGAGCTAAGTAATTATATGAAGGATTTTCTTTATACCACTTAATAATTGAATCTTTTGTGGCAAAATGTAAACTTTCCATATTGTTTATTATTTGGTTGAAATCTTCATCAGTCCATACACCATAATGGGCTAATGATATTGAAGTTAATTCATCTTTCATATTCCTAAGTCTCTGAAATGTCTTTATTAATTCCGCTTCATGAAAATCTGGTGGCATAAAAGTAGGTTGGAAATAATAAATACTAGATTTATCGATAATAGCATCACCAGTGAATATATTCTTATGTTTTTTGTCAAATAGCGCAATACAATCCATAGTATGACCGAAAAAGTTCAGAACTTTTAATTCTAAACCATTTAAATCAATAATTTCATTATCTTTTAAAGGTATAACATCCTTAATTGGTTCCATTTTAGCTGCAAATACTTCATTCATGTTATCTGGATTTTTTAAGTTCTCTATTGCATTTTCTGACGCTAAAATTTCAATCTTTGTGTCCCTCATTAATTTCTGTAATTCATGGACCCCATCTACGTGATCAAAATGCGAATGTGTAAGAAAAATCTTATGTATGGGATAAATCTTAAACTCTTTCAATTTTTCAATAATTTTGGGTACTGTTGCTTTTTCGGAAGTATCAATCATAATTCGAATGCCATTATTTTCAATAACATAAATTGATAAATTTCCCTTTCCACCAAATAAATTTCCATCAATCAACCAAGTGTTTTCATTAAATTTTCCTTCCTTATTTATGAAGACCAAATAAATCACTTTTTCTTAGATTTTCCTAAATTGGTAAATATAATTTAATAGATATAAAAATGAAAAAGATAAAAAATAATTTTATATAACGATGAATTTAAGCGTCTAAATTTTCAATTACCGTTGCTAATCCTTGTCCTCCCCCAACGCAGGCGTTCGCGACACCATACTTTGCTTTTTTGTCTTTTAATATACGTGCTAAAGTCCCAGTAAGACGAATCACTGTTGATCCTAAAGGATGCCCAATTGCGGTAGAACCCCCCATAACATTAACTTTTTCTTCTGGAATATTAAATTTATCCATACAATTCAAAGCAACTATACAAAAAGCCTCATTTATTTCCCAGTAATCAATATCCTCTGCCTGTAATCCTGCATATTCTAATGCTTTACGACTAGCTGGAACTGGGCCTCGTCCCATTACTCTTGGATCTACTGCTGCCCATCCAATAGAGACAATTCGCGCCATTGGTTCTAATCCTCTTTTCCTTGCCTCTTCAGCTTCCATAAGAACTGCCGCTGTGGCTCCTGCATTTAAAGGAGATGAATTTGCCGCAGTTATTACACCTTCCTCAGTTCCTTCTCTATCAATATACCCCTGTTTACCACCATTTTTTTCTAAATAGAAAGGTATTGATATTCTACGTAGTCCAGAAACACCTTCCAAAGTAGATTTTCTTGCTGCCATATCTCTATCAACCATCATTGACTCATCAACATTTCCCTCAACGTGACCTTCCATCGGAATTATTTCACCTTTAAACCATCCAGTTTCTTGGCTTTTAACTGTTAAATTATGACTCCTTACACCAAACTTATCTAAATCTTCCTTTGTAAATCGTGGTACTTCTTCTTCATATAATCTTTGAGCAGTTTGTAACATATTAGTTGAATTCATTATATCAATATCGGGATTATAATATTTGCTGTTCTGGTCAGTAAATCGCTCCCATTCAGGCGCAATTCCAACTCTACGAACTCTCGTCATATGTTCAAAACCAGTTGCTAATACCCTTTTACTATTTCCTGTCATTATATGCATTATCAATGCATGCATTCCAGCACCAGCTGAAGCACATTGCTTATCTATCATAAATGAAGACACTTCATTTGGAAATCCTGACAAAAAGAGGGGAATTTTTCCACCATAAGTCCAATTTTCTAGCACTCCTGAAGCTATCCCTACAGAAGCTTCCTCAATATCATTTTTTGTTATTCTCTTATCAGCTAACTTTCCATCAAAAAACTTTATCAATAAATTCGCGAGTAATTCATCCCCACGTATTTCACCAAATACGTCTCTTTCAGGTTGTTCTGGTCTAGAACGTGAAAATGCTGTTCGAGCATAATCAATTAACCATACTTCCTTTAAATTCATTCTATTTTCACTCTTTTTTTATGATATTTTTTATTTTAGAAAACTTCATTTATATTAAAATTTTCTAACTTAGTCTATTTGAAGAAAACTTTAAAAGCATTATTGACATCCTTTTTCGTGATTTCAATTGAGAAATCCAATTTAAAAATTAAAAAGAGGTCGATAAAATTGCCTTACATAATATCATATTTGTGGTTTCCTCCTCATCTTTCAAATACTGCAGCACAGCGATACTTAGAGACAATTCAATAATACCCTTTAATTTCTAGTATTAAACGTCTTATTCCAGCAGCTATAGCATCAAGTAAAGAAGGTGTTGAAACTATGGCTATAGATGAAGTAAAAAGAAAAGATTTAGGAGAAGCTTTGGAATATATTGGTAAGTTCTTTGTAGAATTTCGAGATATTGAAGGACTTAAGTATCAAGCTAAAGTTTTTAACACATTAAATGAAGCCATGAGCTTGATAGGAAAGGGATGATTTTTAAAAAACCCAACATAAAGAAAGTATTTAAAATTTTACTTCATTTTTTTCTTTTATTAAAAAAAAATAAAGAATTTATAACAAAATTTTCTCTATTTACCTTGAAATTTAGGAGTCCTTTTTTCAAGAAACGCTGAAACTCCTTCAGCAACATCCTTACTGCGTGAGTTTATTGCATACCCCATATGCTCAAATTGTAAGCCTATATTTAGTGGTGTTTGAGTTCCATAGTCAATACTTTTCTTAATTAGAAATAAACTGTTTGTAGCAGCATTTCCTAACCAAGATGCCCTTTCATGAACAAAATCTTCAAATTTTTCATTATCTACTACGAAAGAAATAACTCCCCACTCAAACATTTGTTCAGCAGTATAATGCTCACCAAAGAACATCATTCTCTTTACCCTCATTTTACCAAGGTTTCTTATTAAACGTTGAGTTCCACCATTAGCAGGAAAAATTCCACGTTGAATTTCAGGAAACCCAAATAAAGAGCGTTTAGAAGCAATAGATATATCACACACTAAAACCAATTCAAAGCCTCCACCCAAAGCATAGCCATCAATAGCTGCTATGATAGGTTTAGGAAATGCCTCAATTAAATTATAATATTTATGCCTTCTATACATAGCATGACTTTGATGCCTTAAATTATCTGGATCAAGATCAGCACTCCCTCTATCTGAGAGATCTGCACCAGCAGAGAAAGCAGGTTTCTTTAAATACTCCTTTGTGCCGCGTAGTACTACACATCGGACACTTTGATCAACTTCCACAGTTTCTAATGCTTCAGCAATTTCTCTTAGTGTTTGGTTTTGGAGAGCATTCAACTTTTCTGGTCGGTTTATTGAGATTACAGCATAATTTCCTTCTTCTTTTTTTTCGATTTTAACATGTTCGAACTTTTTTTCATTTGACATTTTACAAACCTTTTTTCATATGAATTTTCTTTCTTATTCAACTATTTTATTGATTGAATTGGATTAAGTAATTTTTGAATTTATTTTTTATTTTGCTTTCTTTTTAAACTTAGCTTTATTACATTTGATATATTTTTTATTTAAAAGATTAGGAACTAATAAACATCAAAATTAAAATAGTAGAGAATTTAGTATGGTAAAAAACAACGAAAAAACAGAAAATGAAGAATTAAGAGCCACTCGTGTTCTCAATAGTGTAAATGTTAAATTTAATGATCCTTTGCCAAATGTTCATACAGCTAGAGCAATTATTGCTAGTTGTGGATGGATAGAGACAAAAGATGGTATTGTTCTAATAGACACTTTAAATAGAAGACATACTGCTAAGCAAGTAAAAGAGAGAATTAAAGATAAGATAAAATACATTATTTATACTCATGGTCACATGGATCATGTAGGAGGAGCTTCAGTTTTTCTTGATGATAACCCAGAGATTATTGCAAACAAATATCTTCCAGATAGATTCGATAAGTACAAAATGTTAGCACAACACCGTGCTCATATTAATGCTGTACAATTTAATGTACCTGAAACATTAGATTCAATAAAATATGTCTATCCAACAAAAACATTTATAGGAGATTTAACCATTAAGCTTAGAGATAAAACTTTTGAATTACATACGACTCGTGCTGAAACTGACGATGCTGTGTGGGTATATGTTCCTGAAATTAATGCTGCTTTTATTGGGGATTTAATAATTGGTAGACGTTTTCCAAACATAGGAAATCCTTGGAAACCAACCCGTTTTGCATTAGATTGGGTTAAAACTTTGGAAGAAATACGCGCTAAAAAACCAAAATATGTCTTTTGTAATGGTGCAGGAGTAATGGTTAAAGAAAAAGAAGCAATTGAAGTATTAGATGCAAATATTGAAGTAATTCACTCTCTACATGATCAAGTTGTAGATTATATAAACCAAGGAATGCATATTACAGAAATGATTCATGCTGTTAAAATACCAAAACACCTTGAAAATAGTCCCTATCTTTCACAAGTATATACACGAGTCGAATTTTTCGTTTATAATGTATATAGATGGTACCATGGTTATTTCGACGATAATCCTGCACATCTTATACCTAGACCTGAAAAAGAAGTATTAAATGAATTTTTTAATCTAATAGGAGATCCAAAAAAGATTATGATTAGAGCAAAAGAATTATTTAGTCAACACCAAACGCAACTCGCTCTTCAAGTTCTAGATGTTCTTATTCAAATTGAACCTAAAAATATTGACGCTCGAAAATTGCGTATTGAATTGCTAAGAGATTTAGGTACTCAAGATAATTGTTTAATGTCAAAAAATGCTTGGGTGTATTATATAAATAAGGATAAAGGATTCTTTAATTCTAAATAGGTATTTTAATTAATTTCAAAGATTAGATTGTAATTAATCTTTTCGAAATTTGAGAAAAAAGGTTTCTCCATTTATTTGTTTTTCCATAATCTTTAACCCAACACTTTCTCCTAAATTCAAGTAATGAGTCATATCTACACCTTTATCCCACTTAGTGCCATAGCCAGATTCTACTTTTTTAGACCCAATATCGACTTCCAATCGGACTGCGTAAATATCCTTTTCTTCCTCAATTTTTTTTTTGGGAATATTCAAATCCCAAATAAAAAGTTCTCCTTTAGGTTTTAAAACACGATAAATCTCTTTAAAAACTTGTTCATGAGCCATTAAATTTATATACATCATCGTAAAAAATACTGTGATAGTATCAAAAGACTCGTTTAGGAATTTCATATCCTTTGCATCCATAATTATTTTTAAACAATCTCCTGGCGCTTCCTTAAGCTCCCTTTCAGAAGGATCTATTGCTATGACATGTTCTCCTGCAAAAAGTCCAATAATACCTTCTCCACCACCTCCAATATCGAGAATTCGTTCATTCAATTGGACTTTTGTTAAATCAATATGATGGCGTTCAGTAAAAAATATTGTTTTTTGTGTTAATTCTTCTCTAAATGCATCAATAACCTCCTTTTTAGCATACCATTGGTCTTCTATCTTTTCCCCTTTAATTTCACCAGATTCCATTTTCTTTTCTAATTCTTCATGGCTAAATCTATTATGAAGTATATCGGATATTTCAAATAAATCATACAATTTCTCTTTATTATTTTCTTTCATAAAATCATTTAAAATTTGATAATATTTAAGTATAAATCGTTTAAGTAAAATTAAAATTAAAATTTCTTGGTTATTATATTTGGAACATATGAGCCTACTACATTTTTAACTTAGGTTTGAAAATCATAGATGGCTCAAATTTCTTAGAATATTTAAAACCTTCTGCTTCAACGATATCTCCATACCTTCCACGTAATTCCTCTAGAGGTCCTGCATCAAGAGCATACATGGGACATGCTTCAACACAGATAGTTTGTTGTCCTTGTTCTAAACGTTCTAAACAAAAATTACATTTTTCCATCTTTGCATTCTCTTCACTACGAAATTGTGGTACATCCCAAGGGCAGACTTTTAAGCACTTTGCACCACATTCTTCCTTACCTATACATTTTTTAGAATTAACAATCACAATTCCATCAGATTCTCTTTTAATAATAGCTTCTACAGGGCATGCCTTTACACAAGGAGGATTAACACAATGATTACAAGCAGTAGATAAATAAGTTAAAAACAAATTAGGAAAGGTTCCTTCCTCTATTATTTTAATTTGTCTCCAATTAACACTAACAGGGATATCATTCCAGTCCTTACAAGCAATTAAACATGTGTAACAACCTGTACATCTTGTTTGATCGAAATAAAAACCGATTTGTTTCATTTAAATACCTCCATTTTATATTTAGGAGATAATTCAATTTCAACTAATGAACTGTTCAAGGGAAAGGCACCTCCTGGTGAATAATTATCATTTGTTAATACATTAGCACATCCTCCAAGATCCACACCATCTTTATCTGGATTATACCATGCTCCTTGATAAACACAGACAGTTCCAGGTATTATCCGTTCTGTAACCTTAGCAGGAATTCTAATCCTACCTCTATCATTAAAGATATCTACTAAATCTCCATTACTAATATTACGTTTTGAAGCATCAACAGGATTAATCCATACAGTATGATGTTCTACCTCTTCTAACCATGGAATATTATGTAAAGTAGAATGAGTTCTCCTTTTATTATGAGGCGTTAGAAGTTGTAAAGGAAATATCTTAGCTTTTTGCGAATCATAATGTTCTTCATGACTGAGATATTTTGGAATTGGAGGCATTAATGGATTTTTCTTCTCTGCTATATGCTCACAAAATATCTCAATTTTACCCGATAACGTGGGAAAGGGATTGTTCTCAGGATCTTTAATTTGGTCTTTAAATGCTACAAACGGGTCTTCCACTTTAACTTTATAATTCCCATCTTTTTTTAATTTATTATAACTTTTAATATCTTTTCGGGGAGCTGATAATATTCTTAAAACTTGGTCTTCTGGTAAATCTAGTAGACTCTGTTCGATGCCCAATTTCTTTGATAAATCTTTACATATTTCTAAATCCGATTTTGATTCAATTAAAGAATCAATTACTTTATTTAAATAGATATAATAGGGTGATCCAAGCCATGGAACTGCTATATCATTACGTTCCATGAAAGTGTTTACGGGTAAAACAATATCTGCTAATTGAGCTGTAGGAGTCATAAATTGTTCAAATATGACAATAAAATCAAGAGATTTTAACGCTTCAATCCCTTTATTTACATTTCCAAACTGATTTAAACGATTAGTGCCAACTATATAAGCCATTTTTAAATCAGCTGGATAACCACCTTTCCTACCTTTTAAAATTGCATTATAATAGTCATTATAATGAATACGAGTATTTGCTGGATTAGTTCCACCTTTTAATTTAAATAAACTATCTGCTCGAGGAG
>JABXKB010000246.1 GCA_013375485.1 Promethearchaeota archaeon
TAGAGATGGAAATAAGCTCACTAAAATCTAGTTTGTTAAAAAAAAAGAATAAAAAAATTAAATCAATGAACCAAGTGCTGAACTAGCAGCATCTAATTTTAAGTTTATTATACCTAATTTTGCTTCACGAGTGGTAATTATAGTTAAAATGTTTCCTTCAATTTCGCTAAAGAGAATTTTTCCTTTTTCAGATTCTATAATTGCACTGAAAAATTGGCCTTGTTCCAGTTCTTTAGTTGCTCTCTGGCTAGCTTTCAATATTAATGTTACCATTGCGGCAATAGCTTCTGGATCAACCCAACCAGGTAGAGCACTTCCTTTTATTAATCCAAATTTCTCAATTAGGGCTGCACCGTGAACTCCTTTTATCGCCTTTAAACTATTGAGAATTTCAGTTATTCTTTCACTCATTTAACTCAATTTACATTTGTGTTATTGAGAATATTAATTCTTTAATTATTATGTAAGTTTTAATTATATTTAAGTATAGGAATCTTGCTTAAAAAAGCTAATTTTTCCTTATTTCTTATCAAAAAAATCTTAAAAGAATGAAATGATCAAATGGAAAACATAATATATAGACATTATAGAGAAGGCGATGAGAAGCAATTAGTGGATCTATTTAACATTGCTTTCCAACAAAATGGTCTAGGGCCTGTAAGAACCCCTAAGAATTGGATCTGGAGATATCCCCAATCACCTGGATTTGAACCTGAAATGTGTCAAATTGCTGAAGACGTTGATAGAAAGAAAATAATTGGCGCAGTATATGCAAATCTAATAGAAGAAGTACCTTTTGGGAGTAAAAAGTATTTAATGGGAGATATAAATGATGTATCCTGCCATCCTGATTATATAAGAAAGAAAATAGCAACAAGATTGATGGAAATGACATTTGATTATATGAAAAGAAAAGGGTGCGATTTCTCAATACTTTCAACTGGAATTAAAGGAAATGCTAGAAAATACATTTATAAAAGACTTGGTTATATAGATTTTGATAAAGATTATATTTTTATTCAATTCCCAAATATTCCCCATCTCATTAAAAACATTTATGGGTTATCTTTTTTTTTCCCTGCTCTTTTTTTACTCTCTTATTTCCCCCGGTTTTTGAATAGAATAAAAATAATGTTTAAAAACTCATTCAATAATGTGTCCTATGAAATTAATTACTATAAGAAGCATGCTGAATATATGAGAGTGGCTAATAAATTAATCCCAAAACACTATGATGGATATCCAGGATACAGTAAATCTAAATTTAAATGGGCGCGAATAAAAGTTCCTGCTACCCAAAATAAACCAACCTATATTATAATGAAAAGAGAGGGTGATACTATTGGAGGTGCTGTTATTACTCATCAAAATATTTACTCATTTAAATTTGGAATTAAAATAAAATTTGGTATAATTCACGAAATTTTTATTGATGAAGATAAATTTGATAAAAAGAGAGACGTGCATCTTGCATATGTTTATTTAATTGACAAAATTATGAAAGCTGCAACACATCGTTCATTAGGTCTTTTACTGTACATCTCATCTATAAAAGATTATACCTTAAATAAAGCTTTTAAAGGGATGAATTTTTTAAGGTTTCAAAGTGAGGTAGTAATGCTTAAAGTGTTAAAGGAAAATCTTAAAATCCCTCAAATCAAAAAACCACTTTTTCTTCCAACTTATATTTCAATAGGTGTTCCTTAGGTGTCCTTTAAAAAAGGAACACATAAATATTTTAATTTTAATATTTAATATAAAACGAATTAACTAGACCTATTAATAATTTAGGTGTGAAATTTATGGGAAAAGAAATTGATAAAGCCAAAAAAGTATTTAAAGACGCTTTTGATGTTCTGAATGATTATTTTAATGAGAAGCGATCTGACACAGTTATGGAGGATGAAAAAAAAGCAAAAAAAGGTAAAGTGGCTTTAGCAAAATTTTCTAAGGGCTTGATTGGTAATACAGATAAAATTAATTTTAGGATACTAATAGGTAATAAGAAAGAAATTGGAGATTATATTTATGAAGCCATTTATTTAAGTGATAAAAAAGAACCAAAAATCTATGTATTCAATGTAGCTAACGGAAAGCCATGTAATACTATTTTAACAAATTTCAAAGAAGAAGATTGGAATGGTTATAAAAAAATTGAAAAATATAAATCTTTAACAAAATTCTTAGAGTTTGCTTACAAGGATGGTATTTATTACAAAGGTAAAAAGGAGAAGAAGGAAGAAGCTTTAAACAGATTAATAAAGGGTCTTACAAGATCTATAGATGCTGTAGGTGACGATGAAAAGGCTAAGAAAGGAGATGCTAGTCCAATTGCGATAAAAATCGCTAAGTTTGTAGCGGTAGCAGCAGTAACAACTATTGTTTCAGCCGCTTTAACTCCAGCAGTAGGAGTTATTGCAGAAGAATTGATTGGAGGAGGTACGATTGGTGGAGATGTTCTTGCACAGGCAGGAGATGCCGCAGTACAAGGGCTTAAAAATCTAGTAGATCCAACAAAAATTGTAAAAAAAGGAATTACAAAGGCTATCACAAAAGGTAAAGATATACCTGGTGCTGACAGATAGCATAAAAGATTGATAACTTTCTTAAGTAAATGATTTTTTATTAACAATAACCTATCTACATTTTTTAAGTAGAAATTTAAATTTACGTGATTAGAATTTCTAGTTTTTTTGAAACGATAAAGGAAAATAATGCAATTACAGGTATAATTTTATCCATTGTGATTACTTTTCTTTTTATAGTTGTGAGTCCTCAATGGTACGGATTAGTTTTACTCAGGGATTTTGACTTTGCTATAGGATTATTTTTCGGGACGTTATTTGCCTTAAAATATCGACAACCTCATCAATCAGCTTTAAAATTTGGGCTTAGATTAGGAATTATCTCGGGAGTTTTAGCTGCCATCGCCCCTAGTTTTTTCTATTGGATTGCATATCGCCTTGAAATAATATTCCTTTTTCAATACCTAGGAGGATTAATAGTCACTGGACTGGTTATTGGTTTTATAATGGGAGGATTTTTAGGGTGGTTTTATATGAGTAAGGACACTCCTAAAAAGGGAGAAGAAAAATACAATGATGACTTCTTTGAAGATCTAGTAGACAAATAGATCCTTTTAAAAAGAATATTTTAACCCTAGAATTTAACTAGAATTTCAATGATGGATTAGCTCAATTATTGGACTCTGAAAGAAATATATTCATTCTAATTCTCATTTTAATTAGAAAAAAATTAAATGCTGAGGTTTAAAAAAATGAGTAAAGCAATTTATTGGCAGTATAATGAATTTATTCAATCTAGGAAAGAAAAACTAGTTAAAATGCTTATTAGTGAGATAATATTTCTAAAGACAAATATTCAAAAAGTAAGAAATCAAACTGAAATCCAAGAACTAAAAATTGCCCTAGATAAATTAGAATTCCTTCTTACTAAATTAGAAAAAGTTAGTTCTGATATACCTGAAACGGATTTCGATAAGATTATTATGCTTATTTATGGAATTTTTAAAGTTATTGCTGAAAAATTAGAGGTATAAATTAAGAGCTAAACCCTTATTTAATATAAAAAATATTGAGAAAAAAAAATAAATGTAAAAAAATTACATTTTTATTAAAGAGGCAATTGAGTCCATTAATGTTTCTTTTCTCGGCTTACCTTTTAACAATTCACTTTTAACACGTTCAGCCAAAATTTGAGGAGTGAACCGTTCTCCATTATTATTGATTTGTTTATATGTAGTCCATCCATTTAATGAAAAGACTCGATCACCAACAACCCTGAAAACTTCTCCATTAATCTTTACTGCTTCATCCGAAGCTAAAAACACCACTAACGGTGCAACATTACCTGGTTCAAAAACATCAAAACCTTTTTCATCCAATTTGCTCATTGTAGCTGCCATTTTTGGTGTTGCGTCCGTTGTAAGTCTTGTTCTAGCAACTGGTACGATACAATTAACTGTTGCATATTTTTTTAACTCCATAGAGACAATATTTGTAAATGCTGCAATACCTGCTTTCGCAGCTCCATAATTTGATTGACCCATATTTCCTAATAATCCCGCGTCAGAAGCAGTATTGATTATTCTTCCAAATACTCCTAAATCTGGATTAGTTTTTCCTTGTTCTCTAAAATATGCAGTTGCATGACGAGTCATATTAAAAGTTCCTTTCATATGGACTGCAATAACGCTATCAAATTCTGCTTCTGACATATTAAAGATCATTCTATCTCTTAAAATACCAGCATTATTTACCAAAATATCTAACTTTCCAAATTCAGAGACTGCTTGGTCAATCATAGCTTTTGCTTTGTTAAAATCAGTAACAGAATCATAATTTCCTACAGCTTTAACTCCTAATTTTCTACATTCTTCCGCTACTTGATCAGCAATTTTAGTTGGAGCACCTGTCCCGTCAAAACCGGCGCCTAAATCGTTTATAACTAAATTACAGCCTTCTTTAGCCATTAATAAGGCTTCTTCGCGCCCTAAACCTCGTCCAGCACCAGTAATAATAGCAACTTTTCCTTCTAACATTCCCATAATATTTTTCCCTCTTACCAATTTTATATGTTTTTTGTTTAAAATGTATTGTTCTAAATAATATGTATTAATAAAAGATAATTTCTAAACTTAAGGATTTTTTTAAATATCATATTTTTAAAGTGCCATAAGTGTTTTAACTGAAAAGATTATGAATTTAATTACTCACGTGTTAATTGGTGTATACATTCAAATTTTATGTTTTATATTTTTTGCTTTTCCTTTTAACTTTTTACTTACCCTACTCATTGCCTTTTTATCCCATTTTATAGTTGATGCATTTTCAAAAATTACTTATCATACTCCTGAACCACATTGGGATGATAAGTTCTGGCTTTCTTGGAATATTATCGTACGCGTTTCTGGTTATATTGCAATAATTCTTTTTTTTCCTTATTATTTAGGAATGCTATTTGCCAATTTACCAGATATTTGGGATTGGGTAATAGTAAGAAGAATTCAAAAGAGAAGAAATATAAATGGAGAGATAGATTACCATCATAACAACTTTTTCCATAGGATTGTAGATAAAATCAGAGAAAAAACACTCTTTTGGCTCCCAAATTGGATTTATGAAAAAAAAGCAGTAATACCAGAGATATTAATTGATATTGCATTAATTATTGGTATAATTTTTTTAATGATTTAAATTCTTTAAAATAAAGCAAATGGGAATTACAAAGACAATTTGAAGATCCAAATTTCTTAATGTGACCATCTGATAAGTTTAATAATTCATTCGCTATTAAACACTCCATATTCTGGAGAGAAGGAATTAAATATACACAATAAACTGAAATAAAATTGCTATTAAGCAAGTAATCGATGTGCCAATGTATTTTCTTACTTTCTGAAGGATATGTGTGTCTACTAACTCTATTAATAAGTGTTATTGAGCCAGAATTTCCCATAGCTGAACCAATATATAAGTAAAATCCTTTTTTAAATTCAATTTTACCTAGAGCACCAATAAAAAGTTCTATATTTCCTCGTACAAATACAACTAAGATGTAAGATCCCTTCATTTATCAGCAATTCTTCTTATGATCGTAATAACAACCATCACATAGATATTTTCCACATTTCTTACATACATTAGCACACTCTTCACATATTTGATTAAAACATTCTACGCATTCATATAATTCTAAGGAGGTATTTTCTCCACAATTCTCACATATGATTTCTTCTTCACTCATTTTGATAGTTCGACTATTTTATTTATGGTTATGCTGAATAAATAAACCTTCGTAAAAATATATTTTATTACTAGATAAATAAACTCTTTTAGCTTAATATTTTCTTTTTGATTTTTTTATTACTAAAACTTTTTTATAACTCTTTAATTCAATATCAATAATTAGTTTAGAGAAGGCTCCTAATTTATGGGAATTAAACCAGATAAAGAAAAGCTCCAAATTGAATTCGTAAGAGAACATAAATTTTTTGAAAAGGAAGGTAGTTCACGAGTAATCACTTCTGGATCTCTTTATATGTTCTTTTCCTTAATTAACGCTGGATGTATCTGGATTTTTGTGGTATTAGGTACAGGTTGGGAGGGGTTACAGTATTTTGGGTTAACAACTGCAATAAATGGGATTGTAAGTTTAATAGGAATTGGGATTTCTCGATATTTTATAGCAGAAATTAAAGCAGCATTCGTCACTAATGAAGAATTTGGACGATTAAAAGCTACAACCTACTCAAAACTATTATTTTTAATTGGATCAGCATTAGGATTAGTCATGATAGCTATTCCTTTTGTTTTTTGGTTTTTTTTAACAAATTCATTATTAAGAGAATGTATTTTTGCTTCTGGTTTCTCTTCATTTTTGATATATGGTACTCTTGTATTTCAAATTGGATTAGAGATTAAAAATAGATATGACATAATTGCTTTCACATCAATTTTTAATGGAATTTTTCTATTAATTTTTGCCTTTATTTTCATATCATTTGATCTGAATCCTTTCTTATTTGCGTTCTACCCATTTTTCAATATTATTACATCAATTCTATTAATATATTTTTTTATACGATTAGCTCCTTATTCGATTATGGAAATATTAAAGTCTAGCTTGAGATCTCGAAATATGAGAAAAAGAGCGCCCCCTGAAGTCAAAGATTTAATCGAAGAGCATCAAATATTGTTATATATGAAAAATTCTATGTTTTCTATGATTACAAATATTCAAAATTCTAAATTCTTTGAAGATATCCTATTCTTTTTCGCTGCGATATATTTAGCAATTTTTACTGATCCTTCTTATCAAGGCTTTGGGTTAAGCTTATTAACTGTTTTGATGACATATGGGGCTGTAAAAGCTGTGATTCTCTATTATGCTGCCCCTTTGAATATAGAAATTGCAGAAGCATGTGCTAAGGAGCATTATGAAACAGTAGAAAAATCTATTAACGCATCTACACGTATCTCAAGTATTTTAGCCTTAGGTTTCTTAACAGCAATGATTGCTTTATCTGGAAAATTATTAATTTATTTACATAGAGACTTTTTTATGGATAACGGTGTTTTTGATTCACATCTATTTAATATGTCTCAAGTCTTATTTATTCTTATTATTACAGGGCAGTTTATCTATGGATATTCAACATTATTTGGTAATGCC
>JABXKB010000247.1 GCA_013375485.1 Promethearchaeota archaeon
TAACCGACTATCAATGATATTTGAAGTATATGAATTATATCTATCTAAATCAATTTTTGGTTTATTTTTATTATCTACTTCATTTTCCATAAATCTTTTAAATTCTTTTATTTTATTCAAAAAATAATTATTTGCTCTCTTAATTAGCTTTGGATCGTCTCTCTCACTTATAGCATATCTTTGAACATCAATATTATCACATTTATCATTTAGAGCTACTTTTAAAATATTTTTTTCAATAAAGGGAATTACAGAAAACAACTTTAATTTATATTTCTTACCTTTCTCAAAAGTACCAAAAGATTCTCCTAATAAAGAAAATCCCTTAAAATCTTTGATACACTCAGTGATAATTTCTTCATTTTGAAAAATAAAATTAATCCTACTCAATGAATTAGATAAGCGTTCTTCGATTATTTCCAATGACGAATACACCAGATTTAATAAATTAATAAATCTTTATATACTATACAAAAGTAATACAAGAGAAATAAACATACTATTGTTTTATTAATAATTTAAAAATCTCGTGAAAATTTTGGTAATTGAAATAATTCTTCTTGTAGTATTTTTAATTTTTTTTATAATTGGATTCTATATAATTTATAAACAGGTAGCATTAGTTAAAAAGGGGGAATTTAGAATTAAAGATAGAATCCAATGTTTATTTTATGGAATTATTTTTAGTTTATCCATCATGGTTGTTCTCGCAGTTGCGATTATCTATACAGTTAGAACCCCAGATTTTTGGGATCCTGAAACAACTCCCCCTGAAGTTCATCCTATTGTATTATTAATACCGTTTATCTTTTGTTTAGTTTATATTACCTTTTATCCATTGATAGACTTCCTTTTTATTGCTTTAAGCAAAGAATCAGATGAAGGGTTGACACCTTTTCATAAATATCTCAGTGGTAAAATTATTAACAAATCAAAAAATAAGATTTTAAAGATTTTAATTGCCATAGTTTTTTATCTATCAGTATTTATTTTCCCCCCTGTAATATTGTCTATACTTGGTTTACCTCTCATTATGATATGGATAACGTGGATGCTTGTATATCCATTGATGATTTTAACTTTTTATGGATCTAAAGGGTATATTGCTGGTATTTCTAATGTTTATTATCATATTCCAGATATAAAGCGTTCCATTTTTCTTAATTTTGAGGATAGTAAAAGAGGAATGAAACAATTTATTTCTGATCCTGGTCCATATATTATCTTTGGTTTGATGTTATTTGTATTTGTATGGGCATGGATTTCATTAATTCAAACTCTAATGTTCTTTTTTACCAGAACGCTAGCAATTTCAACTATGACGTCGGTTTTCGTATTTGTAACACTTTTTTTTGGAATCCTAGGATATTTTACGCGTTTTTGGCAGCGAAAAATAAAATATAGAGGAATTGATATCTATTTCGCTGCTTATTTAATGGCCTCTATAGGAATTAACGTTTTGGTCAATTTTTTAATTGTTAATCCTGATAAATTGTTATATACTTTTAATTTATGGGCTTTAACTAATCAGATTGTTCCCAATTTTTATATGTTTAGCTGGGCAGCTGTTATTGAAGAGATTGTATTGGTTATTTTTACTTCATATTTCATTTTATCAAGAAATAATGATTTCATAACGAATATTAGGTATTCTAAAATCTCAGAATGTGGACAAACGTTTGATCCGATTCCTTTATTTAATTTTATTAAGCACCGTGATCCTAAAATAAGAAAATATGCCGAGGAAACATTGATTTTGATGTTTGAAAGAATTCCTCTAAAGAATGAAATAAATCTTAATAGCTGGAAATTTAAAAATTCATTACTAGATGGGTTATGTGATTATAATCCATACTCAAGAAATATTTGTAATAAGATCTTGATTCAATTAGAAAAAGACGTTCCAGAAATAATATTACCATTAATCTTAGAAGCAGTAAAATCTCCGAATTATGATAAATGTATCCCCATCACGAAAACACTAATAAAAGCAGATATAGAATTTGTTGAAAAAATACCAAAAGATGTGATTCTTAACCTAATCGAAGATTCAGAATGGAGATTAAGAATATTAGCACTAAAAATTATAAGTAGGTTGTTAAAAAAAAATAAAGACTTAATTCTTAATCTAAATATTGAAAAATTAATTAATGACCCAGATAATACTATTCAAGTCGAAATACTTAATCTTTTAGCCGAATCTTCTTATATATTAACTACTGATCTTATAATTGATAAAATTTTTCATATTAATAATGAAATCAGCGCTGCAGCGATTAAAAATATCAAAAATCTTAAGGTTAAACAAATTGACAAAAGGATGATAAAAAAAATTATTCCTTTAATTAAAGATCCATCTAGCTCAGTGAGAGCGTCTATATTCGATGTTTTAGCAAAGATCGGTAATTTTAAAAAGAAAAACATTCCAATATTGCCCTTTTTAAATGGTTTGACAGATTCAAATGAAGAAACGAGAATCGCAGCCATAAAAGTCTTGGAAAAATATTTTGAGGAGGAACCAGATATAATAGAGATTGATGATATAATTAATACAATCGATCCTAACAATTATGAAATATTAAATAGCGTTGTTTCTCTTCTTGGAAAAATTTGGAAATACAATCCTGAAAAAATAGTTGCTACTCTTCTAATATTTATAAAATTTGAAAATGAACAATTAAAAGAGAATATATCAGATATATTAGTAGATAAATATAGTAATTATCCTGATCTAATAATTCAAAACCTAATAAAAATACCAGATGTATCAAAATATATAACGAAAGGAATAGTTTCAAAAACATTAATCAATATAGGCAAAACTGATCCAAAAACTATAATTCAAATTTTAATAAAATACTTCTCTGATGAAAACGAGGATGTTAGACTAAATGCTCTTAATTCAATAGACGGTTTGACTGAAGAATTCCTCGAATTTATTGAAGTTAAACCAGTTCTTATCCTATTAGATAAGGATGAAAACAAACAAATAAAGAAGATTGCATCAAGTATTATTTCAAATATAGCTCAAAAAGATTCATCCCTAATAAAACCACATATGGCTGAATTTTTACAGATATTAATTAACCAAGAATTATCTGTGAGAATTGTGCTTTCTAAATCCTTATTAGAAATTGCCAAAGAATCCCCAGATATTATTCCAGTCCAAGATATTTTAAATTTTCTTGATGATCAAGATTCATTTATCCGTGAAACAAGTGTAAAAATTCTAGGTTTTATTGGATATAAACTTCCCTTTTCTGTTGTTGATGTTTTAATAAATAAATCGCTGATCGACGATGAATGGATTGTTAGAGAGGCAGCAGTTATAAGTTTAGGTGAGATAGTTGATCACATTGATGATAAACAAAAAATTATTGAAAAGCTTGTTTCACTCCTTAAGGATGAACAAAATTGGGTTCGAAGGTCTGCTATGAACATTCTATCAAATATTAATGATGTTAACGATTCTCATATTCCATTTGACCATTTACTTGACAATCTAAAAAGCAGAGATCCAAAAGTTAGAGAAGCTTCAGCTAAATTGTTCCCGATTTACAGTAATCAAATCGAAGAATTATTTGACAATTTCATTCCATTATTAGAAGATGAGTCAAAGGAAGTACGATCTAGTGCTATAAACAGTCTTATTGAAATAATTCAAGAAATCGGACTTAATCGATTATTAACAAAATTATTGCAGAATCTAAGCGACGAAGGGGCTCTAGAGGCTCAACGTTCAATTGCTCTAGTTTTAGGACGTACTGTAAAGTATGAAAATGAAAAAATCAAAAAACGAGTGATTTCCCTTTTGAAAATAAGATGTGAAATGAGCCAAGATCCCATTATCTGTGGAATCTTACAACAATTAAAAGAGAATTAGAACACATCTTTATCTAAAATAGAATTTATTACAATTCAGTAAATCTAGCGTCACATTGGTCTTTTAATAGTTATTTATTTACCTAATAATAAAATCAGTTTGTTAATAAGATAGATTAAAAATCTACAATAACATTTAGGTATATTAAAAGAATTTTATGTGATTTGTAATGACAACACCTTTATCAAGTCCTAGTCAACCAATTAATAAGATTCAACGTTTTGAGGATTTTTATCGGTTATTTCAAGAAAGCCCAGGAGTTCATAAATATCAAGATCAGATTAATGATATCTATGCTAAAGGTGGGAATACTCTAATTTTTTTGTATGAGGATTTATTAGCAAGTGATCCTGATATTGCAGAAATGTTACGTAAAGATCCTGAAGCTTTATTTGAAGAAGCTGTTGAAGCATTCAAAAATTTATTGAAATTCCAAGGTGCAACTTTAAGTAATCAAGATTATTTTGTAAGAGTAACAACTAGAGATAAAAAAAGCCCATTATTTCTACCTCTAAGGGGATTAAGAGCAAAAAATATTAGTAGACTCGTTTGGTCAAATGGTATTTTAGTCAGATGTTCAATTATCAGACCAAAAATTACAAAAGCATCTTTTGAATGTAATTTATGTGGAGCTCAATTTGAAATAATTCAGTTAACTTCAAGAATAAGGTTACCTAAATTTTGTACAAATAAGCGGTGTAATGCTAAAGCACAATCAGATTTTCGATTAATATCGAAAAATTCAGAATTTATTGATTGGCAAAGTATTATGATTCAAGAAATCCCTGAAGATTTGCCTCCTGGAAGAATTCCTAGATCTGTTCAAGCAATTTTGACCCATGATTTAGTCGATACTGTAAAACCTGGAGATAGAGTAAAATTAATGAGTATTTTTAAATCAGTTATAGCCCAATCAACAAAAAGTTATAACTCGACATTATTTAAGACTTATTTTGATATCAATTTTATAGATCCTGAGGATAAAACTGAAGATACAATTGATCTCACCAAAGAGGATAGAAAAAAAATTGAAGATCTATCTAAAGAACCATTCATTCAAAAAAAAATCACACGCTCAATTGCTCCTGATATATATGGGAGAGAAGATCTAAAAATGGCATGTGCTTTAAGTTTATTTGCAGGTACAAGGAAGAGAAAACCAGGAGGAGGTTATAAAAGAGGAGATATTCATGTATTATTTGTCGGTGATCCTGGAACTGGAAAGTCTGAGATCCTGAAATCCGCAATAGAAGTATCTCCACGAGGTTTGTACACATCTGGAAAAGGTTCTACAGCTGTTGGTCTTACTGCAGCAGTAATAAAAGAAACAGACACAGGTCAAATGAACCTTGAGGCAGGAGTAGTTGTGCTAGCCAATGGAGGGGTAGCGGCAATAGATGAATTTGATAAGATGGACACTGCGGATAGATCAGCTCTGCACGAGGCGATGGAACAACAGACAGTGAGTATAGCCAAAGCTGGAATTGTTGCAACTTTGAAAGCTCAAACTGCTATTATAGCAGCAGCTAATCCCTATTCTGGAAGATATGACAGATATAAAACTCCTACTCAAAATATACGATTACCTCCGTCTCTATTGTCACGTTTTGATTTAATTTTCGTAGTGGTCGACAAACCTAACCCCGCAGATGATGCTCAAATGGCTGAATTTATTCTAAAAAACTCGATGATGAAACTAGAAGAATCTCTTGAAGATAATAATACTTCAATAGCACCAATCTCTAGAGATCTTCTGAAAAAATATATTAAGCACGCAAGAAGAACATATAATCCTATATTAACTGATGAAGCTAAAGAAAGAATTAAAGAATTCTATCTAGGATTAAGAGGCCAATATGATAGTGAAGATGCAATAATTTCAATATTAGCAAGAAACCTGGATGCCTTAGTTAGGCTTAGTGAAGCTCATGCTAAAATGGCGTTAAGAGATAAAGTCCTTAAAGAAGACGTCGAAGAAATTATCAAAATATTTAAAAGATATCTTAAAGATACGGGGTTTGATGAAACTACTGGAAAAATAGATATGGATCGAATTTTTGTTGGGCAATCCAGAAGTAATCTTAATAAACTGGAAACTTTAATGAATAGATTGAAAGAGTTATTTGAAGAAAATGACTGGAAAGCCCTAGAAAAATCTAATGTTCTTCAAATTTTAGAGTTAGAAGAAAGTTTAGATAAAAAATTTATAGAAAGTGCTTTAGAGGAACTGGTTAAAGAAGGAACTTTATATGAGCCAAAAGATAATCAGATTAAATTCACAAATAAAGTAGAATAATCTTTTTTTTATTAATTTTGATTTAAAACATTACTTTTTATTTATTGTTTTTATTGCCTCTTCAGAGATAATTTTAAATGCCATTTCAACGTTTTCACCAGTTTTAGCAGAGGTATAAACAATGGATAAAGCATTAATTTTTTCCCCTAAAGACTTTATCTCACTTTCGCTTAATTTTCTTTCTAAATCGCTCTTATTGGCAAGTAAAATAATGGGTGCAATTTCACAGTATTGTTTTATATCAGGAACCCAGAATTTCTCAATTTGACCAAATGTATTTTTTCTCGTTAAATCCCCTACAATAAACACACCCCTAGCTCCAGCATAATAAGGTCGTCTCATTTTTATCCAGCGCTCTTGTCCAGCGATATCCCAAATCTGTATTGTTGTATCTATACCATTTTTTAATTTTATTTTTTTAATAAAGATATTAGTGCCAATACTTACTCGATAGTCTTTAGTAAATTTCCCAGAGATAAACTTTTTAACTAAGCTAGTCTTACCAACTGCGGGTTCTCCAATTATAATGATTTTTAGAGTATATTTCTTGGAATTGTCCATATATAATTAATTCTATGAAGAAACTTTTTTAAGTTTATATGTAGATATTAAAATAATTGAAGTCTAAAATTATTGAAAGAAATTTTAGATTTTAAGGATATTGGAGAGATTTATTATAATGACAACTGGAATAGTATATGATGATATTTATTTAGAACATAATATTGGAAATCATCCAGAAAGCCACCATAGATTGATTTCAATTATGGATTTTTTAAAAGAAAAGAAATTGCTCGAAGATCCGAACTTTAAAATAATTGCCCCAAGGAAGGCTAGTTTAGACCAAATAAGATATGTCCATAAGGAAAGTATGATAAAAGAGTTACAAGACATTTGTGAATTAAGTGCTAAAACACATCGTCTTCAATATATAGATATGGATACGATAGCATCACCAAAAACATATGAAGCATCATTATATTCAGTGGGTGGTAATTTACAAGCTGTTGATGA
>JABXKB010000248.1 GCA_013375485.1 Promethearchaeota archaeon
TATCGTCCCTAATACTAATCAAATATTAACTTTATTAAATTTAAATAATGAATTATCTGGATTAGATCTACCCTATACTGAAATTCTAAAAAGAAGCCTTTATCCGGATATTGCTTTAAAAGAATTTAAATTAAGATTTTTGAATGAAATCCATTCTATTGTAAAAAATGTATTAAATCAACGCAAGATTGGAAGTACAATTACATTTGATCTGAAAAAAATACAGCATACTCCATTTTTTAAGTATTCCAATGAAATTCTTGATATTAGAAAGGAAGAATTTGAATCCTCTGAAGTCTTTAGATTTTATGATAAAGATGAGGTATTATATGATATGACTGAAATTATTAAGACATATTATGGTAAAAAATTTTTAAAGATTCTCCAAGAAGAGGGGAAATTAATTCTAAAACCTGAAAAATTTAAGAAATTTCATGATTTTAGTTTAAAATTAAATTTAAGATTAAAAATTGTAAATGGGGATAATTAATGTACTAAATCAAATTTCAAATTGTAATTTTCCACTTCTGGGTGATTCCAATTTTAAACTATTTAAAATTAATTCTTTGAATTGAAGATTACTAATGCTAAATAATCCAAAAGGAGATGGAAATTGCTTAGAAAGGAATTAAAAATCTCTCTCCTATGATTTATTTATCAGTCCATAGAATATTATCATGAAAATTACTGAATCAATGAATTCCACCATAAACATGTAAAACGGAGTTCTTCCAAAGAAAAGCTGTGCCAATACTCTTATAACTTGAGAAATCGTATATAAAAGAAACCCTAATGTAAGAATTAAAGGATTACATTTGCCATGCAATCTTCCCAGTTTATAAGCTTTAAAAAAGAGCCATGTAACAAGTATTAACGTTGGAATTGCAATTACTGTCAATAGATTAGATATCATAAAGACTGAAGATACCATCATGACAATAAGGATTTCTATTAGACTAAGAGTTAAAATGAGCTTAAATTTAAATGAACTACGATACTGATCATTCTCAAGTCGAGAAGTATTCAGTTTAATAATCCATAAAATTTTCCGGGCTCTATCAGACAATGAAAAAAGCCAGATATCTGCACTTACTAATAATAATGGAATCATGTTTACTATGATATAACCAAAACGTACCTTTAATAAAAGAAGAAATGACATATCATCATAATGATAATACATGAAGTTATAAAATAAATCAAAGACTTTACCGAAAACTAGAAGGAAAATAAATAACGCCATTAAAAAGGGAGTATCAGATAAATATTGGGAAATTTCTTGTTGTGCCCACCTATAAAATAAGTAAATTGTCATAACTATTAGTATTACAATTCTGATTACAATCATTGATACCGCGATGATGCTACCCTCTACCTCTAGTGTTAACAAGATATAATTCCAATTAGCACAATAAAAGAAGATGAATACAGATGTAAGTAAGATCGCTAATAACATCAATGTTAATATTACTTGACGGGGTTTCATTTAAATCATTTTTTTTTTCAAGAAATTCTAAATTGTAGTATTGTATAAAAATAACTATAAAAATTCCGATAGATTTGATTTTAAAAAAAAAAGTAGATTACAACACGTTAAGATTTTAGTTATTAAAATCTTAACAACCCTTAAAAAAATTGTTGATGTATGATGTGAAATTTACTAAATTTAGATATGTTCTTAATTAAATATCCTATTCAATATGTTTTAGATTTTAAAACCAATTTTTTTTAAAATCCAGTCTTGTATCATTATGTTTTGTTGAATTTTAGTATCCTTCGAGATTTCAGAATCAATATATCTCTTAGGAACCCAAAAAGAAGTCCCATTGGGTAATTCAATCAGAACTGATTTAGGAGTATCTTCAATGTAGTATCCTCGCACAATACTCTTTAATTTAGAAAAATCTTTGTCTTTAAATACATAAGATTCTGTCATATTCCTACAAAAATATCATGTGAATAATGAATATTTAGACTCATTACCACGCTCAATTCAAGCAAAGACCCTAAGAATTCATAGAATCCGTTTCACATATAACACTAATAAAATTGAAGGATCACGATTAAATCTAAAAGATGTAGCTTTAATTAATGAGGATCATATAACTCCAGGGAATAAGCCAATAAATGATATTATTGAGGCAAAATCTCATATGATTTTATTTGAAGAATTGGTAAACTGTAAGAAGAATATTGATGTTATTTTGATTGTTGAATGGCATAAAAAGCTTTTTGAATTGACTAAACTGGAATTTGCCTGAATAATTCGAGATTATCCAATAAAAATCAGCAACAGTAAATATATTCCTCCATCAAGCGGAATTGAACAAAAATTAGAAAGTTTAATTGTTTGGTATGAAAAAAACAGAAATGAAATGCATCCTGTTTATCTTGTTTGCTTATTCCATTTTCATTTTGTATCTCTCCATCCATTTGGAGATGGTAATGGGTGTATGTGTAGAATCCTTACGAATTTAATATTATATAAGTCTGATTATCCAATATTTGATATTGCATACAAGACTCGTCAAGGGTATTATAGGGCTTTAGAAAGTGCAAATTTAAAAAAAGATGAGATGAGCTTTATTTCTTGGTTTTTTACTAGATAAATTAAATCACATAGACAGTTTCAGTGAATTCTTTCTTCAATTTCGTATAATCATAATGGATGAAGACAATCTCCAGTCCCAACTACTTGAATTCCTTTTATTTTACAGTTATATGCTAGGTTAAAGAGATCAATATTTTTACTTGCTCCCTCCGAGAATATGTTATGAATTTTAAATCGCAAATTTTAAGCATGGGTTCCATTATTTTTTATTAAAACTTGTAATATTGTTCTAATTTATTTATTTAAAATCGTAAATAAAAAAAGAATAAATAGTAAATACAAATTTAAGATTAAAATAAGCATAAATTCTTTCGATTTGTTAATTTGAACTAATATATTTGAGAGGATAATTTTTTAGGTATCATAATTTTTTTTATTAAAGCACAAATTTTATTTACGTAGAATCTGAAATTTTAATTGATACTTAGTAAACGAATTAATCAAAAAATGAAAAAAAATAATTTTCAACACCCCTCAAAGGATATTGCTGAAAGTAAGGGAACAATTCTCAGGGGAAAAACAATTTGTATGTGTCTAACTGGTTCAGTAGCTGTAATTTCTTCCCCTATAATAGCTCGAGAACTTATGAGATTAGGGGCTGAAGTCATCTGTGTGATGTCTAAAGCAGCTACAGAATTGATCAATCCCGCTTTAATGGAATGGGCTTCAGGAAATAAAGTAATCACAAAATTAACAGGAGCAGTTGAACATGTTTATTTAGCAGGGGATAGACCACGAAGCGTAGGAAAAGCAGATTTGATTTTAATATGTCCCGCTACTGCAAATACAATTTCAAAAATAGCTAATGGAATTGATGATACTCCTGTTACAACTATCGTATCAACTGCATTTGGATCCTCTCTGCCAATTGTCATTGTACCAGCAATGCATGAGAGCATGTATAGACATCCTATCTTAGAGAAGAATGAACAACAATTACGGGAATGTGGGGTTGATTTCTTAGGACCCAGAATTTCAGAAGGAAAAGCTAAGATTGCGAGAATTGATGATATTATTGATAGAGTCTTAGATTTATTAATTACCAAGAAAGACTTAGAGGGAAAGAAAATACTTATAACAGCAGGACCAACTAGAGAAGCGATAGATTCAGTTCGGTTCGTTTCAAACAAGTCATCAGGGAGAATGGGGATAGAAATAGCCAAAGAAGCTTCTGCGAGAGGCGCTGATGTATTGTTAATTGCTGGAGAATGCATGGTAAAACTTCCAGATTATATTAACACCAAACGTGTTGTTTCTACTGATGATTTTATAAAAACTGTTAAAGATGAAATTTCATTTAACAATTATGACATATTCATTTCAGCAGCAGCAGTAAGTGATTATAAACCTACAGAATGTATTGAAGGAAAAATATCATCTGATAACGTAGAAGAATTACATGTTAATATGAAATTAACTCCAAAAATAATAAATGTTGCGAGAAAAAAAGATTATAATTTATTTATTGTAGCCTTTAAAGCGGAAACAAACGTTTCTAAGAGTGAATTGATAGACCGGGCATATAATCGGCTTGTTAAATCTGAAGTTGATTTAATCGTGGCTAATGATATTGGTAGAGAAGATATTGGTTTCAACAGTAAATACAATGAAATATTTATTATCGATAAAAAAAAGCACATTACTCATGTTGAGAGGAATACTAAACGATTTATCGCATCTAAAATCCTTGATATTGTTTTAGAGGTATTTAAAAAAGGTAACCCTTAGCACATACTTTTTGAGCACATCTCTAAAATTTATTTTAAAAATACTCCTAAAATTTATGAGATTAAGAACCTAATCAAAATATTTAAATAGTAATTTAATTACTGTAAAAAGTGAAGGAACTAATAATAATTATGCTAATAATCTTAAAAGACTAAGTAAATTGAGTATTGACCTCATATATAATTAAATCATAAAAAGAATTAGGAATATTTGTATATAAATTTATTATTTGTTTTAGTAATTATTTTAATTTAATATTTGTTTTAGTAATTATTTTAATTTAATAACATAAAAGTGTGTCTAAAATTTCATCTAAAGAAGAAGGTAAGATTAAGCAGGGTACAATCGCAGAATATATGCGAAAGAGAACTCAGCTTGTAGGGTTTGAGTTTGGTTATTGGAAACATGTGCAATATTGCAGTGAATTCCTTGATAATGCATTAGATGCTATTGAAAGTTTTCAATGGAAGGAATTAAAAAGACCAGACTCAAAAATCATGTTTTCACTAGATCAAGAATTATTTTTGGAAAAATTTTCTATTGTTGAAGCCGCGAAAGAAGAAAAGAAATCCCAACATTTAGATAATGAAGCAAAACATACCTTAATGCAGGAATTTGGGATTGAATCTATTGAACAAGGGGATTCTATTATCCAGAAGGCAGAAAAAAAAGAAGAAGAATCTGGAGAAATAAGCGACAAAGAAGAATTAGAAGTAGAAGAGGAAGTTAAAAGAATAATAGATGATATGCAAGAAATCATTAATCCCGTTGAATATATTATTGATGTGGAGCCAATAGTAATTGTTCGTATTAGAGAATATGAAGCAGCATCATTTCTAACTTCTGAAATCAGTCAGAAAAATATTATGAGTTACTCTTTTGAGATATTCGATAATGGAACAGGAATGTCAAAAATTGACTTGAGAAAATTTGGTAGATATCTTGCCTCATCAAAATCTATGGAACTAAAACAAACTAGAGGCAGCCAAGGATTTGGAGCACCAAGTGCTTTTAGTGATGCTCAAAATACGACCGGAAAACCAATTGTTACAGTTTCAAAATCAACTGACAATGTTTATGCTACTTGCTCAGAATTCTTCACCACTTCAAAAAATGAAAAAAAGTATTTAATCCATCCGACTGAAATTGATAGTCCCTTTTTACATGGGACTTATATCAAGTTGAACTATTTAAATGTAAGATATATTAGAGGTTATGTTGAAAAGTATATTGAAGAAACAGCATTTATGAATCCTCACTTTACAATTATTTATATTGATCCATTTGGAAAGGAAAAAATTTATCGAAGACTAGCTACTTCTTTCCCACTCGAACCTAAATATGCCAAATCTCATCCATCCTCTGTCAATATAGGAGATTTACAAGATTTAATTTCAAAATCAGAAAATAAATCTATATCGGCGTTTTTACAAGATAACTTTGTTAGACTGAGTTCAAATTTGGCAAAAGAAATTGTTGATATCGCCGAAAGAGATTTGCAGGACAAATTAAACTTACTTATTCTAAAAGAAGGTTTTGTAAGTTTAACAAAGAAAAAAACAGATCAAATTTATTTTATGAGGAATGAAAAAAGGATATATGGGCGTTCTACTAAACCACGAGATAAATTAATAATTTATCAAGTTGAATCAGAAGAACTTAAAGAAAAATACGGGGATTACATATCAAATTATAACAAATTAATTAGAGATTATGAAAAAACTAATAAAGATATTAAGAAACTAAATAACCGAATTGAAAAAACCGTAACTCAAAAAGAAATTAAGTCAATCGAAAGAGAAATCAAAAAGTTTTTGAAAAATATTAATGATATTAGAAAAGAAAAAGACAAGGCTAAGGGAAATTTAAATAATCTATTTAAGGATGTTAAGGATGGATTGATTGAATTAAAAAAATTTAAGAATCGAACAGATTTTGAAAATTTAGTTAATAAAGTTCAACTATCTAAGGTAAAACCTGTTGACTTGACAAAAGAGCAATTTAATTCTCTATTCCTTTCTTTTAAATCAATAAAATATATGGCTCCTCCAACAGACACAGCAATTCCAGTAGGTGAATCAATTTTAGAGAATACGTTAATTAAAGAAATTGGATTACGAATTTCAGATAATGTTGATGATTTTGATATGCCTATTGATACTATTAAAAAAACAACTGACTTATTATATGATGAAAAAAAGAGAATTTTGTTAGAAGAAAAGACAGAGACTCATGACGATGCAATTGCTAATATTAAAATAGAATCAGAAGAGCTTATTAACTTAAGTTCTGAAATATTGGGAACTATTGATATTATCGATGGAACTTCGGATACCCAACAAGTAAAACCAACAATTAAAGATCTTCTTACATTTTCTGATATCGACTCTATAGATAGTTACCGTGATGTTTTTGACTTTTTCCTTGAAACTTATTCAAAAGATGATGATTTTGTTGCAGGAGAAACAAGAGCGCCTACAAGTGGAAAAGGGTTAGCATATGTTGTTGAAGCCGTAATGGCTTATTCAAGAAATATTGAAGTGCCTAAACGTGCAAGAGATGTTTTATCTAGATTTGTAAATAGAACACCGAAATTAAGAGATAGTGCAGATTGTGCTATAACAAAGGCAGTTCAATCAGTTAATTGGAAGAATTATACTCTTGAAAGCTATGATAATGGCTTACCAAAAGGTCCAATAAAACTCTTAGTTAATGTTTCAGGTCCTTTTGTGCATTTGATGTTTAAATCACAATCAAAAAATGCCTTAGCTGATGATGAGGAATTAATTAAAGAAATTAAATTTTGTCTTGAAGCAATAGGAAGAAG
>JABXKB010000249.1 GCA_013375485.1 Promethearchaeota archaeon
ATAATTTAGAACATTTCCTCGAACAACTCCAGATCATATCACGACCATATATGAAAAAAGATCAGAGTAATTCCATGAGATTGTTAATAATGTATCAGCTGTACTATGTAATAGGTTTAAAGCATAACCAACTACAGAAGAAGCTGCCACGCTTATCATCCACAGATCAGTGTTTGTAATAATCGCTCTTGATTCTTGGAACATATAAATGGCGAATATTATTGAATCGATTATGGTCACTTGAGCAGCATGATAGAGTATTAACATATTTCCATTCGAAATAATCGTGTTATTGATAAAAAGGTGAGAATTATCATAGCAGGTAAATGCTACAGGTTTATAAAGTTAAGTAAATTAACCAAAAGTTACATATTGATTAATATTAAGTAAATTGACAGAAAAAGAACAAAAAATAGTGAGAAGTAAAATAGCAATAGAACGGCATTATTTACCAGTAGAAGAACGAATCAAAAATTTTGAAGAGGTTAATCTAGGGTATATAGAACTAGAGGAGGTAATCAAAGAATGCGAGCGTTGTTATCAATGCTTTAAAGATAGCAATCCTGAGATACAACCGCCCCCTTGTATGAAATATTGCCCCACTCATTGTAATTCTAGAGAGATTATTAGAAATGTGCTGGAAGGTGAGATCGAGGAAGCTCTCAATATTATTTATAAGCATTATCCCTTTCCGAGAAGTGTTGAAAGAGTTTGCCCCGGTTATTGTCAACTTCATTGCACCGCTGGAATAAAAGGAGATCCAATTCAAATTCCTATGATAAAACGATTTTTAGTTGATAATTATGGACCACTCGAAGATTATTTTAAATGTAACCCTGACATTGACAAGAAAGTAGCAATTTTAGGCTCCGGACCTCTTGGTCTCACTGTTGCATTTTATTTAAGGAAATATGGAATTAAAGTAACAATTTTTGAAAAGTATGATATAATTGGTGGCATGCTAACAACAGAAATCCCTGAATTCCGGCTACCAAGATCAGTTTTAAGAACAGAAATAAAAAACTTAAAGCAGTGTGGAATAGAAATCTTTACGAATAAAAATATTGATAAGGATTTTGGTATTGACCAAATATTTGAGTTAGATTATCACGCTATAGTTATAGGGATCGGTAGTCAGAAAGCTAAAAGGCTTAAACTTCCAGGAAGAGATTCAATAATTGTTTTACAAGCTCTTAAGTTCTTAAAAGGTTATAATCTTAAAGAAAATATACCTGATCTGAATAATAAAAAAGTAGTTGTTATAGGGGGCGGAAGTACTGCCACTGATGCTGCTAGGGTTGCTAAACGACTAGGAGCAGGTGTTTCTATTTTATATCGAAGAGAAAAGGAACATATGCCTGCGGGAAAAGCTGAAATTGAAGATACTGAAAATGAAGGAATACATATTGAATTCTTAATAAATCCAAGAGAATTCTATTGTAACGAAGATGAATCCCAAGGGATTGTCTGCCAAAGAGTAAAGCTTGGAGATACTGATGCCAGTGGTCGTCCTAGTCCAATCCCAATTGAAGATATCGAAATTAATGTTGAAGCTGACTACATCATTGAAGCAATTGGTCAAGAAACCGACTTAAGCGGATTTGATACACATAAATTCAAGACTACCAAATCGAATACATTTGTGGTGAATGAAAAATTCTTCACAAGCGTCCCTAAAGTGTTAGCAGGAGGGGATTGTGTACTTGGATCGAAAAGTGTGGTTGATGCTGTAGCTCACGGAAAAATAATCGCCGATCAAATCTACGAGTTTTTAAAATAATTATTAATAAGGAAGAGATTATTTATCCAAGATTATTTAATAATAATTAATTGGAATTATTTATGCCTAAGGGTAAGATCCAACATTTCTGCAAATGCTTCTCTTTTAATGAGCCCCAATTATGTCATATCTTTTAATCTATCCGCTAAAGTTTTCGGACTAATCCCACTTAAATTTTTTATTAGCTCATTAAATCTGATTCTGTTATTATAACTAATTAATTACTAATTATTTCTTTATCACAAAAGCAAAATATAATAGTATTAAATTATAAAAAGTTCAAGTAAATATTGATGTCTGAAGATAGAAAACTTCATAATAAAAAATCTCCAAAGAAAATTCTTACATATTTTATTTTGTTATTTTTTTTTATTGGTGGAGCTTATACTACTACAACATATTTCTTTAGTATTATTGGTCTTATTATTGGCCTCCTTTATTTCTTATTCATTCCTAACAGACAAGTGAAGAGACTAGGAATCTTATTATCTTGGACTGCTGGAATAACTACTATTATAATTAATGGCATAGCCCTAGTAAATGCTTCTGGAGCTCCCGCTTTATCAACTGTTTATTTTGCACTTATTATTGGGCCCTCAGTAATAGCAGCATATCCAATTGGTTTCACAATTTGGAAAAAAATAACTAAGAATAGGAAGGTACCTCATCGTTTTTCTTTAAAACTTCAGGAATTTAATAAAAAATTATCCACAAATACAAAAAAATCTCTCAAGGTTCTAATTGTGATCTTACCCTGTGTTTTTTGGTCGAGTGTAAATCTAAATCTTAATGTTATGTTCGATAACAAAACTCGCCTTCTTTGGGTCCATGGTCCTTCTACTACTCAAGTAAAGTCAAACTTCGTTGTAACTGTAGAAGCTTGGGACGCCTATGAGCGATTAAGTGCAAACTACAAGGGAACGATTGATTTTTCTATAAGTTCTTATAATCTAACAAACTATTCCTTGCTAACAGATGTTCATGCGACTCTCCCTAACAATTATACATTTACAGGACAATTTTTTGGCTCAGATATTGCGTATGAAATACGCGACGGTAAGGATAATGGTTTACATACTTTTAATGTAAGAATAAATACAATAGGGATCCACTATCTTTTAGTCTCCGATTCTTTTACAAAAAATACATATTGGAGCAATCCTATAATTGTAAATAATTATACAAGTTATGACAATAAAATCTATTGGGGTGATATTCATGGACACTCTGAACTCTCTGATGGTTCTGGAAGCCCAGAGCATTATTTTTATTATGCAAGGAATGTTGCATGTTTAGATTTTAATGCTTTAACGGACCATGGAGAAACGGCTGGGCTTCTTATTGGAGGTTTGGATCGTTTAGAAAAAACTACCAATGAGGCATATGAACCGGGTGCTTTTGTAACCTTCCCCGGAATAGAATGGACAAACACAAAAACTGGCCACTATACCTGTATTTTCTCAGGTAATAAATTAATCAAGAAGCCCGTCATATCATTCATGAGTGTTACAACAATTCAACAATTTTGGGACGCGTTGGATAAATTTACAGCTTCTACGGGTTGCAAAGCTTTAGCATTACCCCATCATACAACTAAGGAGGAATATCCTCAAGACTGGACTTATATTAATCCTAAATATGTTAAAATTGTGGAAGTGGTTTCTACTCATGGAGAGTCTTTATTTGAGCAACGAGATCCCTATAATTATATGGGTTGTGGGGATCCTCCTCCAGAATTTACTTATGGAACTGCAATTATGGACGCTTTTAAAATGGGATATAGAATGACTTTATATGCGTCGAGTGATCAGCATGACGGTCATCCAGGACATTCTTTAAGCCATACTAATGCTTATATTGGGCATCAACGTCCATTAACTATCTGGCCTAATCGGGTTGATTTACCTTATCCAGGAGGGCTAACTGCGGTTTTTGCATTAAATCTAACTAGAGAATCTGTGTTCTCGGGAATAGAAAATCAGCGAATTTATGCAACTTCTGATCATGGTCGTCCCTTTCTCAATTTTAATATTAATAGTACCCATGTAGGGGATGGCTCAAAACTTCAAGTATCGAATCCTGCTATTCACCGAGAATTAAACATTCTTTTTGCTCAAGATGGAGCACCCGCGGCAAACTTGCGCCCCCACGCAGCAAGTGTAACTCCTAATTGGTTGCCAAACTGGGATGCCAGAGTGGAAATTTTTAAGAATGGAGAATTGTTTTATAGCCAAATTATTAGTACCCCACTTGCTAATATTACTATTTTAGATACAGAATTGATTACAGGCAGTTCCTTTACAGAAAGATGCATACAAAAACCCGATGGAAAATATTATATTAATAAATACAGTGGCAATCCAATAGATCCAAATCTTCTAAACACGGGTGGAGCTGATTTTTACCTAATTCGAATCGTAGGAGATAATGGTAGATACTGCTATGCGGGACCAATATGGGTGGAATACTAATAGTAAAAAAATTTAAATCCCATTTTTAATATGCTTAGTATGGTAAAAGGCATAAAATTAAACTGGTAATTAGAAGAATTAAGGTAAATAAAACCCAAAATAAAGGGTTTAAATTTTTTCCATATAATCGAACAGATCTGTAGTTTTTGGATATTTTTTTTGAATCATTTTTGGTTTTTCTGACCGATACTCTCGTGATTTTTCTTTCAAATTGGTACTTTGAATTGACCAAAAAGTTTGAATGCGCTTGATGATATCTGGGGGTTGTTCAATTTTCCAATCAGTCGGAAGAACACTTTTATAATAAGGCGTGCTAAATCTATACCCAATTAACATAACGAACCCGCGATCAGTAGATGTCCGGAAAATTCGTCCACCAGCTTGAATCACTTTCATCATCCCAGGATTTCGATAAGCATATTCGAAACCTTTTTTCCATTTGAAATCAAAATATTTTTGCATTAATTCTTGCTCCTTTGAATACGCAGGGAGCCCGGGTCCGATAATAAATGCTCCAATGGCCATATCTCCTGTAAAGTCTACACCTTCACTAAAGATTCCTCCATGTACAGCTAAAAGTAGATATTTTTTATTAGATGTCTGGAGTTTCTTTAAATATTTTTTACGTTTGGCTTCGCTCATTTTTCGTTCTTGCACTATGAGCTTAACTGAGAGATGAAAAGTTTCAATTTCACGCTGGACAGCTTTAAGATAAGCAAATGAAGGAAAAAAAGCCAAATAATTTCCATGTTTAACATTCACGGTTTTACAAATTGTTGAAGCAATAAGATCATACGATTCTTGACGGTCTTCATATTTGGTGGAGAGATTGGCCATGAGAAGATAAAGGCGGTTTTGTTGCGCAAAGGGTGAGGGATATTGAATATTCTGCGCTGAGGGGGGATATCCCACCATTTTTTGGAAATAATCCAGTGGAAACAAAGTCGCCGATTGCATGATTACCGAATGAAACCCTGCGATTTGTTTTTCGAGTTTTAGTGCCGCTGATTTGCATAATATTTTGATTTTTCTTTTCTTTATATAAAGTAATTCACTATACTCAGGGGAATCACTTTCTCGCAAGATTGTGCAGAACTGGCGCAAATTTAATGCAAATTCTATGATTTTGTCTTTCTTTCCCGGTTGAAGCCCTTGTCGAGAAGTAAAAGCTTGGATATAAAACAAAATAAGTCGATCATGGTCCTTTAATATTTTTCGAAAGAAATTTTTATCAAATTTCATTAGAAATGGTTTTTTTGTTATAGCATCTGGAAATTGGTTGATCAAATCCATTATATACTTAGTAATTTGTTGGTAGATTGTAAAACCTTCCTTCTCAATGGATTCTGGTATGCGTACCGATCGTAAATAATCGATAACATCTGTAAGAGATTGTAATGTTATTTCTGGAGAGTAGTAAGTCATCGCTCGGAAGGGTAGATTATGAGCCTCATCGACAATCAATATGATATCATCATAGAGTTGGTCAAAAAATCGCTTCAGCTTGATGTACGGGTGAAATACATAATTATAGTCTCCGATAATAACATCACAATGGCGAGCACAATCCAGAGAAATTTCAAAGGGGCAAATAGTATGATTTCTTGCCATTTTTCGAATATACCGAGCATCAATAACTTGTTTAGTGAGTATTTCAGACACAACCTTATCCAATGAAACCTTCTCATAATTATCGAGATAAGGACATAATGATTTCTCGCAAATAAAGGCATTATTTATACACAGTTTCTCTTTAGCAGTGAGAATAATCGAATTAAATCGTGCTTTCTTTTTAGTAAATAACCGTAAAGTCTCCCGATAGATATGTTGCTGAGTTGTTTTTGAAGTAATGACGAATACTCGTAAATTTTTTTTTAAAGCATAATTTAACGCGGGAAATAGAGTTCCAATGGTTTTTCCTAAACCAGAGGGGGCTAAAAGCATTAATCGATCTCGTTTTTGAAGGCATTGGAGGGTTTTTTGGATGATTTCTTCTTGATTAGGGCGATATTTCTCAAAGGGAAAAATGACAGTTTTGGCACGTTCTCGTTGCTCTGCTTTTAAATTTCGTTCCATCTCCCAAGAGTTTAAAATAATTTCACATTGTTTTTGAATATATTCAGAAAGATCTTGAGGGGGAATATCAATAATTTTGGTTTTATCAGTAAAAATATCAATTAACACTAGACGGCATTGAATACGCTTCCCCAACTGTAGAAAATAGTGTCCATACAATAATAATTGTAGACGATATTCTTCGGCCGTTTTTGATTCAAGATTAAAGTTATCAAGGTCTGATATTGACTTAATTTCTTCAATAACTAAGATTCCCTCCTTTTCATAGACGATGTCAGCGCGACCTGAAATGATAAATTTCCAACAATGAACTTCTGCCTGAAATTTTACCAAGACTTCACGTTGAAAGGTCTTTTCAGTTTTCTTTCTGTTTTTTTGGAAAAGATGGTGAACTTCAGTTCCTTTTGAGGCTCGAATGCGCAAAGGAATTGCCGAATTAAAAAATTTTCGTTCAGAGGATACAAAAATAACATCTTTTATTGAGATATGGAATTCTTTGTGCTCCTGGATGACTTTCAAATTTATTGATCACTAGCACTAACAAATTTATTTCTTGTATTAAAAAACCACCCCTCAATGAAATTTTAAATTATTAAGATGAAATTAAAATTACCCTGCAATCTAATTTGTAGTTTAATCTAAAGTTGAAATCTCTTGCAATTACCTGATTTTCCATTAATTACTGGGAAAAAAATGAAAAGCTAGTTGATTATTCAAAATAGATTTAAATATGATTATTATTATGTGTAGCATTGCATTACTTTAATGTAAAAATTGTGTATCTAAGCAATTTTTAGGGAAAGGGTTGGTGGTGGTT
>JABXKB010000250.1 GCA_013375485.1 Promethearchaeota archaeon
CCAGCCGTTTTCTGGATTTAATTCACGAAGTTTAGATAATGCTTCTAATGAAGCTGTTGTTGGTGACATAAATTTCACTTATTTAAAAATTGTATTTTTTATATTATTTATTAAAAAAGACTTAAACTTGAATCTTTAAATAATTTTTCTACTTGCGACTGTACATAAATGAAATCATGGATTTTTAATTTTTTTATATAAAAATAGAGGGGTATAAACGAAATTTTATTTTTATTTTCAATTTAGTGATTATTTTTTCTTGGTATAGATTAAATCTCAGAAAATCAACTAAAACTCATGAGTATCAGATACTATCCTCCCACCATCAACAATTATGCATTCACCATTAATATAAGAGGATTCATTACTAGCTAAAAATAAGGCAACATTTGCAATTTCATCAACTGTACATACTCTTTTTAATGGGTAAGTTTTTGATATATTATTAATCCACTCTTCAATTTCATCAGGTGTACGGTCACCTTCAGAATTCGCAATTCTAACGAATCCGGGACAGATTGAGTTTGTACGGATTTGAGGTGCAAAATCAATCGCTAGCGTTCTTGTTAAAGCATTTATTGCCGCTTTAGTCACAGGATATATACAAAAATTCCTTAAAACTTTAAAAGCAGCACAAGATGAAATATTTACGATAATTCCTCCACCACTTTTTAATATTAAGGGAATAGCAAATTTAGCAAATCTAAAATAACCATTTAAATTAACATCAATAATTTTTTTCCAGTCATCTTCGGGTGTATCAACAACATTCCTAAAAATATCCCCCTCATATGAAGCTGCGCAATTAATTAATATGTGCAATTCATTATACTTTTTCTGTGTAAAACTTATAGCATCTTTTACTTCTTTGGTTTTAGAAACATCTGTCTTAATAAATATTCCTTCACCGCCGTTATTTATAATTTGTTCTATTGTTTTTTGTCCCATCTCTTCTAAAATATCGACTGCTACAATTTTAGCACCCTCAGATGCAAATTTAAGTGCAATGGCACTCCCAATTGATGGTCCTCCCTCTTTAAAACCTAATGCTGCTCCAGTAATTAAAGCAACTTTATTTTTTAGTTTCATAATTATACTTAGAATTGTTATTAATTTAAATATACATGGAGTAAAAGAGCTTAAAATTATTTGAATTATATTTAAGAATTAAAAAATTTATTTAGAAAACTAGTTTATAACCCAATATTTATTGAAAATAAAAAATGTAATTTATCTTGAAATTCTAACTAAGTTTATTTAGCAATTTTATTAGCAACCATAGCTGCTGAAGCACCTGCTCCAAATCCATTATCAATATTTACAACTAATAATCCTGGAGAACAAGATTGCAACATTGTGATTAGTGCTCCTTTTCCTTTTTCACCCAATCCATAACCACTCGAAATTGGTACTCCTATAACTGGAACATCCACAAGAGCCGCAACAACTCCTGGAAGTGTTCCTTCCATACCAGCACAAACAATTATCACATGAACACCATTTTTTATCATAGTACTTAATGGAGTAAATATCCGATGTATACCTGCTATCCCAACATCATAACTCGAAATAACTTCACATCCCATAGCTTTTACAATTACCTCTGCTTCAGCTGCTACGGGTATGTCAGAACTCCCCGCGGTGATTATCCCAACAATTCCTCCCTTTTTAGTAAATTTAAAGGAACGTTCATTAATAACAATAACTTTACCTAAATCATTTATTTCAATAACATAATTTTTATTTTTACTAAAATTTTCAAGGATTATTGTTCTTTGTTCTTCATTATAGCGTGAAATTATAGCAAATTTTTTACTGTCTAGGAATCCAGAAATTATACCTACTAGAATTTGAGGATCTTTATTTTGAGCAAAAATAACTTCAGGTATTCCAGTTCTTGTTTTACGAAAAACATCTAATTTTGCTACATCTCCAACCTCTTCAATTAAATTTGCCTTCAATAATTTTTCTGCTTCATCACTTGATATTTTTTTTTCAAGTAATTTTTGAAGTATTTCTTTTATTTCACTCATTTAATGTACCTTCAGAATTAGAGTTTAGTTGTATAAAAGTCATTAACTTTACATAAATTTTGTATTTTACTAATTTTTGAAAAAAAATAATAACTACTCACAATAATTATAAATTACAATTATATCAATTATAAATCCTAATTAAAAGTGATAACATAAATGGAAATTGATTATACATCATATAAGGATGTGAAATTAAAGGGAAAAAAAATTTTAATCCGAGTTGATATAAACTCAAACATTGATTTAGAAAAAATGGAGATCAGAGATTCTCCTCGAATTCGAGCACTTGTTCCAGCCTTAAATGAACACTTTAAGAAGAGTGCCGTAATAATATTAGCACATCAATCACGTCCAGGAAGCGATGATTTCACAGATTTAGATATCCATGCAAGAGAAATCGAAAAGCAACTTGGTCGTCCAGTAAAATTCGTTAAAGATATATATGGAGAACAAGCCGTTCAGGAGATTAAGGATCTTAAACCAGGAGAAGTTTTAGTATTAAACAATGTTCGCAAATTTGAAGGAGAAATGAAAAATTATAAGGATTTTTCTGAAGCAGAAAATACAGAAATGGTAAAAAAACTTTATCCATTAGTAGATTATGTTATTGTTGACGCTTTCGGAGCAGCCCATCGAGCTCATGCTTCTATTGTAGGATGGCCAAAAATGATGGCTGGCCCTATAACAGATAAAGAATTAAATGCTTTGAAGAAAATCATGCAAAAGCCTGAGAGACCAATGGCAATGTTAATTGGAGGAGCAAAGGCTATTGATAAATTTAAAGCAATGAAGTTTAATTTTGATAATGAAAAATTAGATTATGCTCTCTGCTCTGGTTTGACTGCAATTTTAATCTTTGAAGCTTTAGGCAAAAACATGGGAGAACCAAACCACAGAATAATCTCTGAAGATTTAGAAGCAAATAAACAAATGATAATAGATACATATGAGAAATATAAAGAAAAGATTATTCTCCCGGAAGATTTAATTATCGATGATAATGGTAATAGAAAAACTATCGGAATAGACGAAGCCGGTACTTATAATACAACAACAGGTGATATTGGCCAAAAAACAGTTGAGAAATTTAATGAAATCCTCATGAAGTGTAAAACAATTGTTGCAAATGGTCCACCTGGAATTTTTGAGAAAGAAGTTTTTAGAAAGTCCACAAATGAAATTATAGATACTATGGTTATTGCTACTAAGAAAAATAAGGCTCTTACAATAATAGGGGGTGGTGAAATGGGTGCTGCAGCCTCAATGGCTGGTAAAGCAAATGATATTTCATTTATTTCAACAGCAGGGGGAGCAATGTTAGAAATTCTTTCTGGAAATGATTTACCAATGATTAGAGCTTTACGAGAGAAAAAAGTATAAAAAGCTAATCTATTTATTTTTTTATTTTATTTTCGAAAATACGGGAATATATTAGAAATTTACAATTTTTAATAAAATATTTATTTTTTAATATTATAAATTACATACGAGTAATTATATTATTCATAATTTTGAATTAAAGGGCCCGTGGTCTAGAGGAAACTCATTTTCTGAGTTTCGGAAAACTCGGTATGACGTCCGCTTGACGTGCGGAAGGTCGTGCGTTCAAATCGCGCCGGGCCCACGAAAATACAATTAAAGAAAGATTGGTATGCCTATAAGAATTCGTTGGACCTCTAAGGAGTATATTGGTACTGGTTTGATATTTTTAGGAATGAATGGAATGATTCAATTATTTTTTATTTTTATAGGTCAATATTTATTAGCAATGGGTAATCACATAATATTAATCTTAATTCCAATTGGAGTTTGGATTGCGATATTCTTTGCTAGTCTTATTATATTTGAAAGTTATGCTCAAGTTGAGAGAAGAGAAAGATTAAGGAGCAGGTTTGGTAAGAAAACCATAAAAAATTCAACTTTGAAGAGGTTTCTAAATTTTCCCTTAACAAAACCTTTATTAATAGTTTTCATTGTTTTTAATGGCATTTTCTTTATAACATTCTTTATTTCTACCTTATTCTTACATAATTCAATGGCGTTTTTAACAGCGGAAATTCTAAGTGCAACTTGTTGTCTACTTATTGCCAATTTAATAGAGAGAAATTACGGTCGTGTTAAAAGATATTAAGGAAATACTGTAATTTGTATTGGCTATTATTATTGAGCAAATTTATTAAGCATTAATACAACAATTATTATATAAGAAAAAAGATGTTAAATATCAAGCTAGTTTATATATAAAAACCTTTTTTCAAAAATAATGCATTTTGATTTAATATGGCGAAACCTCAAATTCGTTGTCCCATTTGCTCAAAATGGAAATTTATAGAGATTGCAGACGATGTTACCAAAAATGTCGCAAAAGGACTTTTAGCAATCAATATTGCAGCAGGAATGATATGTGACCATTCATTTATCGCTTATATAGACAAAAATTTAACTGTAAGAGATTGTTTAGTAGCAGATTTCAAAATTGAACTTCCAAGAAGTGCCCCCACTGAGGAAACTGAAGAGGATGCATCTCCTGAAACGGATAGAATTAAATTTGATTTAATTAAATTAAACATCCCAGAATTATTAATGGCATATGTAATTAAAGCGATTTTATATGGAAGAAAAACCGTATTAATATTGGATCAGGAATTTCTATTTAATCATATTAAGAATTTCTTTCGATATGTATTTGACAAATCATTTGAATTTGATATGGAAATCATATTGGAAGAAGAGCATAAGAGAAACGAGGGAAAATATAAAGAATTTCTTGTCTTTAAAAAACTTGAAGTTATTAGAGATAAGAATAAAATTATTGACCCAAAAAAACTAGATCTAGAGAAAGCTATTGTACATAAGTTCTTTGCTGAATATGATTTAATAGCTGGTTTAAACAGTATAAGAAATAAATTAAATAAAATATATGAATTTTCTAAAGATATTGCTGAACTTATTGAAAACCATAAAGAAAAACCAATAACATCAAAAATCCTTATAAATCATATCTCAGAAGCATATGGTGAAAAAATACAAATGCCTTATCTAAATTATTTAATTGATATTGTTCGATATTATTTTAAAGTTGAAGTTCCTAAAATAGATGGTGTTAGTAACCTCTTAGGATTTCTTTAGATTTTATATTAGATACTTATTGCGACAAAATTAATTGTAATAAAACAAACAAAAATAAGCATTAAGATAAGACCTTCAATTCTTTCAAATATCTTCTTACGGGAGATATAATTGAAATATATTATTAAGATCAGGAGAATAATCCAATTCCAAAAAACTATCCAAGTAAATTGAATATTCATAATAATTATTCCACTAATTCCAAAAGTAAACGTTAAGTTCCATATTATTTTTCCAATCATTCCTCCCAAAGCAATATCAACACTTTGTTTTTTAATAGACTTCAATACTAAAGTAATTTCTTCCACATTGGTAACTATTGCAATAATCACGAATCCAAAGAATGTTTCAGGAATGGATGTTAAAATTATAATTTTTTCTGCTGAAATAATTAACAATTCGCCACCCAAAAAAATAAAAATAAACCCAATTATTACTAAAATAAATTTATTAGATTTCTTTTCGTTCTTATTTTTTTCTATTTTTAATTGAACATCTTTTGATTCACCGTCAGTAGGACTTATTGTTATATTTTTCGCTGAAAAATTTCTAACATTCTTTATTAGATACAAAATGTAGATAATAATACAAATAAAACCGATAAAGAATAATCCTAGAAAAAATAATATACCTGTTAAGATACATATCATTGATATATAGATTAAACTAAAATAATATTGAGCAATCGGTTCATATTTAACGCTATAAAAAAATGCTGGTATCGCAAATGGAATTGTTAGAGCAATGATAGAATTACCTATCACATTTCCAACTGCAATATATTGAAGATTATTTGTAGCGGCAATTATGGATGCTATTGATTCCTCAGGGTCAATACCAAGAACTAATAAACCAATAATAAATGGAGATACATTATAGATAATACATAATCCTTTTAAGTTATCCAAAAAGACGTCAGCAGCAAAAAAAATAATGAAGTACCCTACAATAAATAAAAAAATCCATATAAGTATATCCCACATGGCAAAATAATAAAAAACTGATACAAATTGTTTTCGTATGAATGATTTTGATAATTTAAATTTATTTCATTAATAAATAGATTTGTATTTTTTTCGAAGAAAGTATATATTTACAGCATCCCCACTCAAAGTTTCAATTGAAATGTTATTGCTTTTAAGATAATCCTTTGGGTCAATAAAGTCAATTTTATACCCATATTTCTTGTACTCTTCTTCAATTTGCTTTTTTGTCCATTCAATAACAACGACAATACCATTAGCCTTGAGAACTCTTAGGCACTCACTAAGGGCAATTTCTCTGTTTTTCACTTTTTCTCCTTTTAATGGGGAATTAGGGCGATTCTTAATGAATTTCTTGACATTCTTAGTATGGCTCCCAACATGATTTGGAGAACCAATAAGTATCAAATCATAGGTCATATCTATATTAAAATCAATCTCTTTCACATTCCCGATTGTAATAACGTTTTCTCCAACAGATTCAAGACCTTCACCAATTAATTCTGCCACTTTTTTAGTATTTCCATGCTTAGTATCATAAATTATAAGAACTTTCATTTTAATGAAAGTTCTTTTTTTCAATAATTTCAATTATTTGATCGTGAAAGGTGGATTTCACGAGTTATTATATATCCACAGATAATCTACAGATATTATTAGAATAATATAGTATTATCCATTTGAGCTTGGGATTCTTGTAATTTTAGCAACTATTCTAGCTGTGGGATCTGGGCATCGCACAAACTCAGTTGTAATTCCCACGGGATTAATTTTTTTTTCATAAGGAGTATCACTATACATCCAAGGAAGCGTACCACCATATTTAAGAACACGAATCATAGAATTCATACTATCTAACAACCATTGGCAAATTTTACCATTATCTTCAGGAAACTTGAATTTTTCACCGACTTTATGACGATCGCAAACGCCATCACTTTCAAAAATTTCAATAT
>JABXKB010000251.1 GCA_013375485.1 Promethearchaeota archaeon
TGATTAATATTTGATAATAAGATCTTTTTTTCTTTCTAATTCTTTTAAAAACGGGGGGAAATGTTCAAATTTATTGAAATTCAAATCTAAAATTTTAAGTTGAGATAATGAGAGTATTGATTTGGGGAGCGTTTCAAGTTGATTTCCCCACAAATTTAATTCCTCAAGTGAATCTAGTTCTCCAATCCATTCTGGGATAAAAGCAAAGTTATTCCAACTTATATTAAGTTTTTTAAGATTTTTTAAGTGCTTGAAAGTATCCGGCAACTTTAAAAGGTTATTGTTTCTTAAAATTAATACTTCTAAAGATTTTAGAAATCCTATTGATTCAGGTAAGTTCGTTATATAATTATCATATAAATTTAATACTTTTAATAATTGAAATGAAGAAATCCATTTAGGAAGTGTTTTTAATTTATTTCCACTCATACCTAATTCTTCTAATGATGTAAGATATTTAATAGAGGGTGGAACTTCAATGAAATTATTCCATCCTAATTCAAGTTTTTTAATTGAACTATTTAATTTAAATTCAATCGAATTTAATTTATTTCCATGTAGATCTAAAACCTCTATTGTCTTAAGAGATTTTATTGATTTTGGAATCTTCTTCAACATATTATTTCTTAAATTTAACGTTTGAAGTGATGTTAGAGTGCCTAGAGAATCAGGAAGAGTTCGCAATCTATTAGATTTTAAATTTAATATTTTGAGGGATTTTAATTTGTCAATAGATTCTGTAAGATTCATTAAATGATTATAACTCAAATCTAAGGATATCAATGAATTTATATCCTTTGATATTTCTAATAATTTTGTTAAATTATTAAATCTTAAATCAAGAATTTGAAGGTGCTTTAGTGATGATATTAAGTCAAGAAAATCTGTTAATAAAATACCTTGTGGATCGACATTGGTTAAATCTAATTTTGTAATAAAACCAGAAGTATCAAACTCATACTTAATGTAACCAAATTTTATTTTTAGAAATTTGATGAAAAAATAATTTATTAAGATCTCTGAGAGGGTTTTATGTGTAAAATTCTCAATTTTTTTAGATATAAAGAGATCCTTCAAATTATATTTTAATTCTTGATTATAAAAATAATTTAACTTATCAACTAAAATTGATTTAGATTTTTCATTATTAATTTCAGAAAATGTTGAAATTATTGGTATTATGCATTTTATTGCTGTTTCATGCTCAAGAGCCCATTTCATTGGCTTTAAGGCTCTGTTTAAAAAATGGGTTTTTATAAAACGGGCTGCTACATTTCTTATTTCTTTATTTGAATCAGATATTAATAAATTCTCTAAAAGTTTAAATACTCTATCATCCTTCGTTTGAACTTTTTCTAAAATTTCAATACTTTCCAATCGTTTTTCAATATTATCAGTATTTTCGATTAGCGTAATCAATAATTGAAGCGTCGAGCTATAATCTAAATCTTTATTCTTGAAATCCTTATAAATAGCATTTGGAGTTAAGGGCATAAACTTATTCTAAATTAATTAATATTTCATTTCCTAGACTCTTTCAATTACCATTCCACCTAGTCGAATAGGGCCGCCAGTAGCATTATATATCTTTTCTGCTTTTCTTAATTTGGATTCACTATGCGAGTAGATTTTAAAAACAAGGTCTCCTTCCTTTATTTTTGCTCCTTGTTTTTTTATGATTGTCACTCCTGAGGATTTTGAATTTGGGCAGCCTGCTGTTTTTGCTATTCGGTTTATGATTGCGTTATTAACTTCAACGATGTATCCATCTTTTGAAGAAAAAAATTCTTTAACATAAGGTCCTAACTCAATATCTTCGGGTTTTATTTCTGGATTACCCCCTTGAGCTTCAATAATTTTTTTCATTTTTTCATACGCTTTTCCAGAACCTAATATTTCTTTCGCTAAATTTTGCCCCATGCCTTTTTGAGCTTTTCCACCCATTTCAAGAAGCATCCCTGCTAAATCTGTAGCTTTTTCTATTAATGAATTTGGTCCGGCAGAAGAATCACGTAATAACGTAAGAGCTTCTTTGGCTTCTAGGGCAGGCCCTACAGCATGACCGATAGGTTGATGGGCCAATGTAAGGGCACACTCTGCTTCGATTCCTACATTTGCTGCAATTTCTTTAAATAAATAAGCAAATTGCTTTCCTTTGTCAGGTGTAATAAATTTAGTTCCTTCCCCTACAGGTATATCAAGAACAAGCTTTTTAACTCCTAAAGAAAGTTTTTTTGTTAGAATTGAAGGGATCATTAGTCCAATAGGATCCATATGCAAAGGACGTTCAATTTCTATCAAAATATTATCTGCAGGTGCTGTTTCAAGAGCACCTCCCCATATTATACATGCATTTTCTTCGGATACAATTCTTTTTAACTCTTCTGGAGCAAAAGCAACAGGAGCTAAAACTTCCATTGAATCTGCTGTACCTGAAGGGGATGTAATGGCTCTTGTTGAAGATTTTGGAATCGTTAACCCCGCAGCAGCGATAATTGGAACAATAATTAGAGATACTTTATTTCCTGGTACGCCACCGGTTGAATGTTTATCAAATACATCCATTCCAAAGTAAAAAATTTCTCCACTTCTAGTTTCTGATAATGTTAAAGCAGTCATTTCCTCATTATCCATCCCATTAATCGACACACCTGTTATGAAAGCTGCTAAATCAATCCTTGATAAAGATCCTGAAACTGCATCAGAGATAATACTATTAATTTCCTCACTGGTTAGTTTTTGTCCTTTTATTTTTTTTTGAATAAATCTAAATGAATCAGGAGGGTCAGCTGGTTTTACAGATAATGTTGTTTCATCTTTGAACGCTTTATTTTCTTGTACAATATCTAAAAAGATACCAATTTCGCCTTGTTTTACAATAGTTCCTGAATAATCTATTTGAATTATAGCAACCCAATATTTATCTTCAAGAGTTCTAGATTTTACATTTTTGATATAAATACGTTCTCCTGCCTTTTGCCCTAATTCTAGGGCATCCTTAAAATTTAAAACTACATCTTTGGTATTTCCCGTTTCAAAATTAATTGTTTTTATTTTAAGTTTCATCTAAATTTCTCATTTTTTATTTTAGGGTGAAGATATATAACACTAATAGAATTTATAATTTTATTGAAAGAGGGAAGTCTTTAGTTTCTCCAATTTGATTTTGATCTGGATCTTTGAATAATGCTTTTATCTTAATAGAATAATCTCCAGCTTCCATCGGTTTAAGATTGATTTCCCATTTAATATTTTCATTTGATCTGAGGGAGTATATTTGTTTTTTTAACGTGCCTCTCATTACTTTAAGATTATCAGGAAATTCTATTTCGATATTAAGATCTAAAGCTTCACCCTCGCTCTTGTTTTCAATAAGGATTTCTAAGGGAAAAGATTGACCAATGAGAGGTGGCCTCAGATTTTTTATAGATATATCTAATGTTGGAGGAGGAGATATTAAAGTTGGATATTGTATTTCAGATAATTCATAGAAAAATTTTAAAATCCCATCTAATTCTGAGGTTAATAAAATGGGTCCAATAAAAGGTTTTTCCATTTGAAAATGAGGTTTAATTAATAGATCTATTTGATGTTTCTGTCCAGAAGTTATTATAATAGGTAAAGTTGGTTTTTTATGAAACGTAAAATTATCAGAGAGTTGAAGTCCAATTTTAGAAATTTTTAATTCTTTTATTTTATAATTATAAAAAGAGTCTTTTGTAATACTTAAGAGAGGTTCAGTGTTAATATCTATCATTAAATTTATGATATCGTTAGTTGTATATAATTTTTTGTCCAAAGTTAAGTTAGTGATTAATGAAACGATACATTTAGCTAAAACTAAAGCATTTTTAACTAAAATTATTTCACCCTCAAGAAAATTAAAAGATTCAAATTCTCTTTCAATTTTCTTTACATATTTTTCATTTTTATCTTTTGTAGCCACTTCTATATCTTTTATCAACTTAATAAAATTATTTTCTTTAAAATAAGTATCTTCAACATTTGTTCTAATTTTTTTTACTAAGTTTAAACCTTCTTCTTGTTTTCCTTCTACAAATAAACATAAATAAGACAAACTTGAAAATAGAGTAAATAAATGATTTCTTTCTGAAGAGTGCTTTAAGCTAGGGATATAATTAAGTGCTTCCTTGAAGAATTGATAAGCTTCTGAGAAATCATTATTAAAGAGAGATGCATTTCCCGCATTTCTCAAAAATTCCAACCCACTTAAATATTTATCCTCATTTATCGCACATTTAGCTGCATTTAAAAAACATGCTTTTGCAACTTCATAATCTCCTAATTTTAAGAAACTACTCCCCACAGTATTAAATAATTTTGCTGCTCGTTTATATACCATTGCTTTATAAAGTTGCTCCGCTTTCCTTAATTTTTTTTCAGTATCTTTTCCCATATTAAATTCACATGAATGAAAAATTAATAATAAATTACAAAATTAATTTTAAAATAAAAAGTTAAAAGAAAGATATAAAATTTTTAAGTTAAAATAAAAATAATAAAAATCATTTCCGAAACCCTTGCAAGGTAAGTCCCTATTCAACTAAATTTTTCTTGAAGAGGTCATTCTATTCGGTTTTTTTCTTTTTAGATTCTTTCTCCTCTTTCTCAGATTTGATTGAATCTTTAAAAGGATTACTTCCTAATTTTTGGATTGTTTCTGAAATACGAGTAGCTTCTTCTTGAAACTTTTGTCCTTCTGCAGCACTACAGTGAAACATTTGAACCCTTTCTGGCGATACTCCCACAGTTTTTAAAATTTCTTTGGTATAAGCTACATTCCTTTCAGCAACCAAATTACCAGTTTCATAATCACATTCACCACTGTATCAAGCGCCAATAGCTACTCCATCTGCTCCCCTACCAAGTGCTCTCATCATTAAACTAGGGGTTACTCGTCCACTACAATTAATTCTAATCGGTCTTAATGTTGCGGGGTATTGCGCTCTGATAGTACCTGCCATATCACCGGCACCATATCCTCATTTCCAACACAAAAATGCCAAAATCTTAACATCTCCATTACTAGTCATTTATTTCACCTCTTTATATTTCTTCTAAAATTGCGTCTATTTGTTTTTCATATTGAGGTTCTCTATAATATCGAAGAGTTATCGCTTCTGAGGGACAATTTGCTAGACATGATCCACATCCTCTACATAATATCTCATTCACCTCAGCACCATCATCCATTAAAGCTATAGCATCATATGGGCAATTGAGTTCGCATAATCCACATTTTGCACATCGCTCCTTATCAACAGATGCCCTAATTAGTAAAATACGGTATTTGTCTTTAATCATAAGTCTAGCAAGTGAAGAAGCTGCTGCCCTACCTTGAGCTATAGATTCTACTATAGATTTTGGACCTTGGCTCACTCCAGCTAAACTAATTCCAGGTATTTTAGTATCGATTGGGTTTAACCGGGCATGGAATTCCTTAAAAAAGCCATCTTGGCTAGTTTCTAGTTTGAGTATCTTCTGAATTGATTCAACACCTATAGCTGGAACCATTGATGCGGAAAGCACAACTAAATCGTATTCTAGTTCTTTTAATCCACTGGAACCTAAAGTATTTTGCATGATAATTTTTAGATTGTGAGTTTCTGGATCTTCTTTAATCCTACTAATATTTGTCCTTATATACTTTATTCCTTCTTTCCTTGAGAGTGTGAAATATTCTTCATAATCTTTCCCAGCAGCCCGCATATCCATGTAAGCAACAGTAATATCTGCTTCTGGATAATGCTGTTTGATTAACTTACTATTTTTAATAGAAATCATACAACAAACACCAGAGCTACAATAAGCATTCATGTTTAAATCCCTTGATCCGACACATTGAATGAACAATATTTTTTTTGGTTCTTTCCCATCTGACGGTCTTGCCAAATGACCTATTGTTGGTCCATTAGGAGCTAACATTCTTTCAAGCTTGAGTTGAGTAATCACATTAGGATGTTTATTATAGCCTAAGTACCCTGTTGGAGGTTCAAATTCATCCCAACCAGTAGCAACTATAATTGATCCTGCTTCAAGTTCTACTATTTCATCTTTTTGATCAAAATCTATCGCGTCTACTTCACATGCTCCTTTGCATAGTTCACATTTGATGCATCGATCCATATCAATTTGGGCCAAAGAAGGAACTGCTTGAGCAAATGCAACATATATAGCTCTTCTTGAATCCATTCCCTCATTGAATTCATTATATCCAAAAGCGGGACATACTTCAAAGCAAGCTCCACATCCATTGCAATCATTTGTAACATATCGTGCTCTTTTTCTTATTTTTACAGTAAAATTACCCACAAATCCAGAAACCTCTTCAACGTCACTATATGTGTATAAATTCAGTCTTGGTGTTCTTGCTGCTTGTAGCATAACAGGACCTAATATTCATATACTACAATCATCTGTTGGAAATGTACGATCCAATTTAGCCATTTTACCGCCTATCGTAGGGCTTTTTTCTACTAGATATACTTCGAAGCCCTCTTCAGCAAGATCAATGCCTGCAGATAACCCTGCTACTCCACCACCAATAATTAAGGCTTTCTTTGTAATGTCCACTTCTTTAACTAAGATTTTTTCCAAAACCGAAGCTCTCGCTACTGCAGATCGAATAATATCTTCAGCAACTTTTTGAGCTCCTGCTTTATCTTCTCTATGTACAAAACTAGAGTGTTCACGAATATTAGCAAATTCTAGATAAGATGAATCAATACCCATTGATTCCAAGACACTTTTAAAAACTGGTTCATGAGTTTTGGGAGTACATGATCCTACTACTAGCCTATTTGCATTGCTCTCAATCATTTTTTCTTTTATGAATTCTGCACCAGGTTCGGTTCAAAGACTGATATAATCTATAGCTTCAACAACTCCAGGAAGTGATTTTGAAAATTCTACTAAAGCTTTAGTGTTAATAATTTCAGCGATATTTAAGCCTCACTGGCATATAAATACAGCAATCCTTGGTGTATCTTCGTCATATTGAACTGTTTCGTCTTTAGTTTCTACCATTGCATATTACCTTTTAATATTCTTTTTTCAATTTCCTCCAATTTAGTAATTAA
>JABXKB010000252.1 GCA_013375485.1 Promethearchaeota archaeon
AGGCAATTCGAAAGATTCTTCTTCTATTGAGCTAAGATATTGAGTAATAATCGAAATAGGAGTTACTGTTAAAATAACTATAAATAAAACAAAAAAATCTCTTCGATTTTTATTTTTTGGAGTTTTACTGATTTTATTCAACAAAACCTCACATTTATTAAAATTTAATCTTAATTATTTAAGAAAAATAATAATCACAGAAATCTAATCGTTCTTCGATCCAATTATAGAGAAATTGAATTGCTTCATTCAAATCAAATTCTTCATTACTATAAAGACATTGGTAAGGCCATTTAGGTTGAATATACCCTTCAACAGTTATAGGCTTCCACATTTCAAGATCAACTTCTAATACATTCTGAATTTGATTATACATTTTTGTTATTAGATCAAAAATATGTTCTATTGTCCATAGATCGACTCTTAATTCTGCCCAACGAATCTTTACTTCTTGCATGAATTCCTTATTATGGAATAATCGTTGATAAAGTAAATTCCTTCCACCAAAATAAACTGTTGAATTCGAATTGAACTTTTGCCAACCCATTTGTCCAAATGAACCGTCAAAATCCCAAGGAATTAAAAAAAATTTACTAGGCATAGAATTTCTTACTAAATAATAATTTTTACTCCAAAAATCTTTATGATGAATAAAAAAGTTAAATATAAAGAAATCTATTAAATTTATTTTGTCAAAAATCGAAAATATTCCCGTAATTTCATTAAAAAAGTCCACATTGGAGGTACTATTTATATAAAGTGTTAAATTTTCAATTATCTGATCAGCAATGTAAATACCATCTTCCTCATTAGGATAGTCTTGCTCCCAATGTACTAATTCTTCAAAATTGTAATGATGTCCTGGAACTTGAAGGAGTAGACTACTATTCAAATTATCTTGTGCATCGTTAAGTCCAAATAACCTTCTATCTGTTCTTTCTGAGAGTAAATAAAGCCCTTGGAATTTATTATTAAGAAACAGAGTTACATATTTAGATTTAGGTAAAATTGCTGTAGGGTTTGATGGAAGGAGAGTACGCCATAAATCAAAAGCTAACTTAGTTCTCATTCGTGTATGGTCGAAATAATTTGCAAATAACTGCCAATCATCATCTATCCTCATCCTAAATAAAGAGTGTCTACCTTTTAGTTCTAATCGATAACCTTTCTTGGGATATGCAAGATTTACTTTTCCCCTATACTTTACATTGGATAAAAAAATGCATTTATTTAATTCTACGACCGCTGGTATATAATTTTCACCATTTATTGCTTGATCACATCTTATGTGTATTTCAGGCAATTCTGAGTTCTCTTTATCTGATGCGTTATTGGGCTGAATGATAACTAAAGTTGGAGTTATGATCACAAGGAAAATAGATAAAAATAAAAATTCTCTCCTTTTTCCATTTTTGGGGGATTTTTTAATTTTACCCAATAAAACCTCACATTTTATATTAAATCTACTATAATTCTTCAGCAGAATTTCCTTCGATTAATTTGATATCAGAAATAAATTCCTTTTCTTGAATTTTTGAGAGTAGAGATGATTTAGTTTTCATTGAATCTTTAAAAATATCTCTTCTTTTTTTTCTTAAAGTTAATTTTGGGTTTTTAAATGTAATAATAAAACTTAATCGATTATTTTCATCATCAATAGAACTAACACTTAAAAGAGAGAAATACTTTAAATGTTGAGTAAATATGGTACTTAAGAATTCGGCATAATCCTTTGATTTAGGAAAATTCATTTCTAAAAGATCTTGAGCTAAATATTTTTGCCCAAATTTTGTAATAGTCATGAAATACATTAAAAAGCACCCTACAATGGTTATCATTATTGCTATAGGATAAAATCTAGTTCCACATGCCATACCCATTGCCATAACAAAAAATATAAACCCTAAATCTCGAGCATCTTTTATGGCACTACGAAATCTGACAATTGATAAAGCACCAACCAATGTAAAAGCTCGTGCTATATTTGATCCGATTATTAACATTATTATACTGACAATTAATCCTAAGAGCACTAAATTTTGGGTGAAATTATAGGAATATGATACACTTCTATGAGTCCCCCTGTATGTTATTGCTATTATAAAGGATAATACTATACTCCAAAATAGAACAATAATAACATCTATAATATCAAATTCGGTTCCGAAATTTGTAAATGAATCTTCTAAAAACCTTGTAATGAAATCATTGTACGCCATTAAATAATTTTAAGTAACTATTCAAAAAAAGGATTTTTATAAATAAATAATTTAATTGAGATTTAGATCAAAAAAAAGCTATTTTTCGGTTTTCTAATTCAGATTATTTAAAAGATACTGAGGGATTCATTTGTTTCTTTTATATTACATGCAGGATTACTGAAGGAATATTTTTAAATAATCTTAATAAAAGGGTTCTATTTTACGTCGAAAAAATTCATATACCAAAAGAAAAAGAAGATCTGTCTATCGATATTTTTTTGAAAATTAAACAAGATTAACTTGTATAAAATTTTGATTTTATAAAGCAAAATATAAATCACAAAATTGTAAGCGTTCTTCGGTCCAATTATAGAGAAATTGAATAGCTTCGTTCAAATCAAATTCCTCATTACTATAAAAACATTCATCTGGCCATTCAGGTGAAATATATCCCTCAACAGTTATAGGTTTCCACATTTCAAGTTCTATTTCCAATATCTCCTGAATTTGATTATATATTTTTGAAATTATTCCAAAGATGTATTCTTTTGTCCATAAATCAGCTCTTAATTCAGCCCAACGAGTCTTTACTTCTTGCATAAATTCCTTATTATGGAATAATCGCTTATAAAGTAAATTCCTTCCACCAAAATAAACTGTTGAATTCGAATTGTACTTTTTCCAACCCATTTGCCCAAATGAACCATCAAAATCCCATGGGATTAAAAAAAATTTACTAGGCATAGAATTTCTTACTAGATAATAATTATTACTCCAAAAATTTTTATGATGGATAAAGAAGTTGAATAGATAGAAATCTATTAAATTTTTTTTATCAAATTTTGAAAAAATCCCGGTAATTACATTGAAAAATTCCTCGTTGGAGGTATTTTTCATAAAAAATATCAAATCCTCAATTATCTGATCAGCAATATAAATACCATCTTCCTCATTAGGATAATCTTGCTCCCAATGTACTAATTCTTCAAAATTGTAATGGTGTCCTGGAACTTGAAGGAGTAGACTGGTATTCAAATTGTTTTGTGAATCGTTAAGACCAAATAACCTTCTATCTGTTCTTTCTGAAAGTAAATAAAGTCCTTGGAATTCGTTATTAATAAACAATTTTAAAAATATAGATTCAGGTAGGATTGCTGTAGGGTTTGATGGAAGGAGAGCACGCCATAAATCAAAAGCTAACTTAGTTCTCATTCGTGTATGATCGAGATAATTTGCAATTAGCTGCCAATCATCGTCTATCCTCATTCCAAGTAAAGAGTGTCTGCCTTTTAGTTCTAATCGATAACCTTTTTTGGGAAATGTAACACTTATTTTTCCCCTATACTTTATATTGGATAAGAAAATGCATTCATTTAATTCTATTACTGAAGGTATATAATTTTCACTGTTTATTGCTTGATTACACCTTATGTATATATTAGGCAATTGTGAAGTCACTTTTTCTGGTGTGCTATTATACTGAATGATAACTAGAGTTGGAGTTATAATTAAAAGGATAGTTGAGAAAAGTAATAAATCTCTCCTTTTTCTATCTTTGGGGGTTTCAATAAATTCTTTCAACAAATCTCACATGTTTAATTAAATTTTTTATTATTCTTCAGCAGAATTTCCTTCGATTAATTTGTTATCAGAAATAAATCTTTTTCCTGTGGTTATTCCATAAATCATAAAATCTAATTGATTAAAAATCATTCCTCTAAACAATTGAAAATTTTATATAAAGCAAATTCATCTAATCTATAACATTAAATATCTTCTTTTGCAGAGTAAGTTGGTTTTTGATATCTAATTTTTCAATTCCGCTAACAAATTTAGACATTTTTTCTCTAACAATATTATTTCTTTGTACAATATTGATTGCCCATTTAGGGATATATTTATTGAATTTTATTTCCATAATACATACATTTGGAGATTTAATATAATACAAACCTCCACCATCATGAAGATTAAAATTGTAATTCCGAACCCTTACATTTGTATCAAATGTAATTCTAAATTTCGATATGAATTCAGTATTAAAAGCTTGCCTTTTATAGCAGATAAAATTGACTGGTTTTAAATGAAATCTGTTATAATTAAACCATATCTCATCTAGAACTTTTTTATTTTGAGGTGAAAGTCTTTTAGAAAAATTTCTAGCTTCTTGAGTTTTATTATTAATAATTTTAAGAACATTATTTAAAGGTGCTTTAATTCGTTTTTTTGAAAAGCTTTCATTTACTCTTTTTTTAAGTTCAATATAAACATAGTCCTCCTCTATATTATCAAAAAAATCTGGATAATACCGAATTCTAAATTTTATTCTGATATTTATGCCATTTTTCTTTCTATAATAAGATTTTCCAAAAGGAGAGTCAAAATATAAACTTCTTACTTCATAACTATGGTTATTTTTGATATATTTATCAAGTTGCATAAATGGAGTTATTTCTTTTAAAATTTTATCTCTTTCCATCAATGAAATGATATATTTTAACTCAAATCGATTAAAAGTTATTTGGATCATCAAAATTCTATACTTGCTTATCAAAATTAAAATGAAATATATTTTTATAATTTTGTTAAAAAAAGACTATCAAATATTCATTTTAAGAAAATTATGTATTTTCTTTTAAGGGTAGGTTAAAAATTTAATTCAAAAAATATCAAATGAAATTGGGGAGGAATTCAGTAGAGATCTGGGATATATCCAAATGAGATCATTAGTAAGTAATATCACTAAAGATTTCAAAGAGTCAATACAAAATAAGATCAAACATGGTAAAACAACTTAATATAAGGGAATGGAAATTATGATTAGACAAAATATTATTTCATATTAAATAAAACTCTTCAATTCAAGTTCATTTATTTTTGCTTTAATTGGATTTCCAGTAATTTTATCCCATCCACGTTCATCATAGTAGTCATCAAGTAATTGATTTGCAATATCCGGAGTAATTATTGTTTCTCCAAAAAAATCCAGTAGCTTAAAGTATTTATTCCCGAATTTTAAAGGTTTAAACCAATCTTCCGGAAACTTATCATCTTTTCGAGAGAAATTTTCTTTCATATTCATTAATTTTAATAGATTCCAAGTCCTCTCAGCAGCCTTCCTTAAATCATCAGAAGTCGTATTAAATCCAGTTATAGCATTATATAGTTCAGTAACAGATTCTAGCCCATAGAAGCGATTTATTTGTGCTCTCGCGCACAAACCCAGAGACGTTAATACAGTGTACCAATCTTCTGCATAACGAGTTAAACGTCCAACATTTATTACCATTTCTGCTACTGGTGGAGTAAAGATATTATCAAAAGCAAATGAGGGGATACCCATTCTATTAAAATGCGATTTAAATTTCTCTATTGATGAACCTGCACCAATATAAGTTGGAGAGCCTCCAGAAGCTACATGAGAGCCTTTTGGATTAACAACTTGCTCAAATTCCATAGTACCAAGGTGTAATAATCTAGGTTCAAAAACAACATCCAAACCTTTTACATTTGGTAATTTTTCACTTGTTCCTTCATATAATTCAGATAAATTATCGAAGCTTTTTGATAAGAGTTCTCCAAATTCTGTTTTATAAGTAATTATTTCAATTATATGAATTAATGTAGTAATATCAGTATTCCATTCGATTCCCGAGTTTTCTTTTGTCAAAATCCCTTTCTCAAATAATTTAGTACAATAATCTAAAAGAGCGGCTACCATCATATAATCTAGTCCATATTGATTGCATTTATCATGGGCTAAGATCGCCTCGTGATTATAATTCAAACCGTCTAGATCTGTAAACATTAAGAAAGGATTGATAATTGAGGTAGCGTAATGAATTAGTTCTGTAGAGTCTCCTTCTTCAAGTTTGAGAATGTCTTTATCACCCATAGGGCATGAAGGGCAAGCAATACGTCTTTTTTTTAATTGATTAAGATATACGCGTTCGCTACATTGTCTTGCTTTTTGATTTTGTCCAGCTGTTTTAAAGAGCATTCCAACAGGTAAACTTCTTAGCATTCCTAGGTCATGCCAAGATTCTCTATGCGGATAATTTTTAATACGATCAAATAATCTTTTAAAGAGTTTAGTAAATTCCTTAGGATGGGCAATTGAAATACTATTAGTCCCTTTTGCTACTATTGCTTTCAGATTTTTCGACCCCATGACAGCACCAAGGCCACCTCTTCCAAAAGTAGAAACTCTATCAATTAGTGCTAATGAATGATAAACTAGATTTTCGCCAGCTTGGCCAATTGCAATAGTACTACAAGAATTGTATTTTTTACTTAGAATATCATGAGTTCTTATAATATTTTTACCCCATATAGATGCAGCATCACAAATTTCGATATGATCATCCCATATTAACAGATATATTGGTTTTTCTGCCTTCCCAGAGATGATAATATTGTCATATCCTGCAAGTTTTAGGTTAAATCCAAAACTCATACTTCCACATGAATATGCAATCGCCCCCGTTGCTGGAAATTTACTTGTACCAACTGAACGCGAAGAACCTGGTGTAATTGTGCCAACCAAAGGTCCCACTCCAATTATGATATGGTTTTCAGGTGATAAAGGATCGATATTAGGTTCAAACAAATCAGCTGCGAGCTTTGTATTAATACCAAGTCCACCACCAAATTGTTTAATATCGTCAAAGTTTTGCTTAGATAAATTAATTTCATTATTAGTTAAGTTCACATTAATTATATTACCCGTAAATCCTTTCCATTCCATTAGTTGGCCCCCTGTTTTATTTTTAGTGCCCCATAAAGGCAATGTTGAGCACATTGACCACAATTTGTACAGGTATCTAAGAATATAATTTTCGGTTTTAAACCATATTTATTTTCAATTTCTAAATTTGCTTTTGAGGGATTAAACAT
>JABXKB010000253.1 GCA_013375485.1 Promethearchaeota archaeon
TCTTGGATTACTTATTGTCCAAATTGTAATTATATCATGAAATTTGTTAAAGAGATTGTGAAAAAAGAAAAAATCACATCCCAAAGTGTTGTAGCTAAAGATATTAAAGAAAAATATAATAATTATTACTTTGGATTTCCTTTTGAGGATTATTCTCACTATCTAACAGGTGTTGCTGAAAAGGTGAGAGTAAATATCGAAAATTCTCTTAAAAAGTTAGATCTAAATATTTGGGAAAGTATGTATGAAACTAATGATACATTTAAACTTTTAGTAAGATTCTATGCTAATTTAGAAAACTATTGTAATTCACAACTAGAGACTGAAAAAGATAAACCCTTACCAAATAAGATTAAACTGTTAAAATTATCTCCGGTGTTAGAGAATACTTTAATTGAATTAGATGATATGAGAAATCAAACTATTCAAGGCGCTTATGAATTATCTTCGGAGGATAAAGAAAAAGTCAATAATACTGTTGTCAATTTTACATTAAATCTAATAGAGAAACATATAAAACCATTGATCAACGGTAAGAAATTAAAGGCTAAATATAATTATGTAGATCTAAGAGATCTTAATTCTGAAATCAAAATCTTTTTGAATGCTTATTTAAATGGTATATTTAATCATGGAAAGTCGGCAAATACCCAAATAAAAACATTCCTAGAACAAATTCTTATTAATTGATTACAATAATTATTTCCACTTTTTGTGTTATTTTAGTCGCCGTATTATCTCCATGCTATAGATTTTTTTGAATCTTTATCTCATATTTTTTATTCATGATTTTAAATGATTTAAATGTTAAAGTTAAAGGAAAGTTCCATAAAGAGATTACAATTGAGGATGATGGTGAAGATCTTGTTTATGTTTTCCCGGATACAAAAGAGTTTCTCTCAATAATAAGAAGAAAAGAAATCAAAAAAAATTTGAGATCTTAAGATTACTATAATCAGAAATTAATTTCTCTTATAATTCTTTATTCATCAGACTTTTTGTGAATTTCATTAGGTTAGGAAAAATTTAAATTTTATTAATGATTTAATTTTATCGAGGATTTTGGGCATCCTTGAAGCCCCTTGCTGGGTGGACCACAAAATGCTCATAGTGGAAATTGCCTGAATTCAGATCTCATGAGAAATATTATCCAATCTTATATTCCGGAGAAGCTGTCCCCATGATGGTGGGTATCAGAGTCGTACCTTTTGTAGGAAATGTATAAGCTCGTAATTAGAAACCCGGCCAGGCCAGGGATGGAGCAACCGTAACTATAGGTGTTCACGCTTCATGGTTAAGGCAGTGGAGGGGTATGAGATAATTTGGTCATAATATTAGGATTGACATCGAGGTTCAGGTTTTTAACCTAAATCCTAATTACTCACTACTTTTACTTTTGGTTTTTGGTTTTATAATCAATTTATATCTACAATGTCTATTATTAGAATTCAGAATACACTCTAATATTTCAGATTCATATTTAAACTCAGGATTAAAAGAATTCAGTATCGCCACTGTATAAGGAATGCATATTGTATTCTGAATAAGTTCAGCTTTGTCAGGGTTGAATTTACCACCGATTGGACAAAACTTATTTGAGTATTTAAGTGTTATATCTAAAGTATTGTCATCTATAGAGTTTATCCGAGTTTTAGCATTTAGGACGGTATAAATTTTTTTTAAACTACTTTCAATCCTGGTTATTCCTTTCTCTCTTAATAATTTGCCTAATTTTGCACCCAAGCTAGTAGCGATTGATTTAGGAAGATTTACTCCGCCGATATCAATCATTTGATAAATAAAATTTTGAAAAAATTTTAAAGCATCTCGGTTTTTCGACATTTTTACATCATTTTTAAAATAATTAAAATAAAAAAAGACTAATTATATCTCAATCTTGAACTATTTAATTATTGTTAAAGTTATTTTTTATTTAATAATAAATTTGGGAAGATATTCCCATTCAAAATAATTTGAATTAACCCAAGTATTTTATAAGCGGTTAATTAGAAAAAGTTGCTTAAATTAATCTACACTTTTTTCTTATCAACTTTTAGGATGTAATGGCAAGTCTTTTGATTATTCAGAAGAATACAATTTAAGATATCTTCTCCGAACGTAAATTGGGGAAAAATTTCATTTAAAAATCCTCGCGTGTAGGGAATACAAATGTTTTCTTGAAAAATTGAGGCTCGAGATGGATTATTTGAACCCCCGATTGGACAAAATTTCTTTGCAAATTTTACGATTACTTCATATCTATTCTCATTTAATTGTTTTATCACTGGTTTTCCCTTCAATGCAATATAAATTTGTTTTAATGTGGTTCCAATATCTAAAGTTAATCCTTGTCCTTTATATATTTTTCCTAATTTTGCTCCTGATTTAGTGGAGATGGCTTTCGGTAAATTTGCTCCTCCAATATCAATCATTTCTTTAATAAAAGCTTGAAAGAACTTTAACGCATCCCTATTTTTTGTCATAATTATAATGTGTATGTATTAAAATAATGAAGAAAATTCTAGTTCTATCTCTACTTTAAAATATTTAAGATTTATTATCAGAATTATTTATTTGATAATAAATAATGTAATTGGATTTTTTTTTGGTTTTAAAAAAAAAGTTAAAAATTGAATTAGATAAAACACTCAATTCTACTTAGACATCCTCGGCTCGATAAAACTAATAAATACCATTTAATTCAAATATTGTGATTTATATTCTTCTTATTTTTGATTTTCAGAATGTAATGGCAAGTACGTTGATTATTAAGTGGTATACAATTTAAAATTTCTGATTCAAACGTAAATTGTGGAAAAAGTTCATTTAAAAATCCTCGTGTATAAGGAATACAAATATTTTCTTGAAAAATCGAAGCTCGAGAGTGATTATGAGCCCCTCCTATTGGACAGAATTTTTTTGAGTATCTAACTATCACTTCATATGTATCGTCATTTAATTTATTTATCAATGGTTTTGCTCTAAGTACAGAATATATCTGTTTTAAAGCAACACTAATATCTAAAGCTAGCCCTCTTTTTTTATATAATTTACCTAATTTTGAACCTGATTTTGTTGAAATAGCTTTAGGTAAATTATTTCCGCCAATATCAATCATTTCTTTTATATATGCTTGGAAAAATTTCAAAGCGTCCTTTACGATAAAATCACCTCAAATTACCTTTAACCCTAAATTACAAGAGAAAACCAGAAATACCAATATTTAAATTTATCCATTAATGTCCAATTTGTAATAGGAAAAAGGAGAAATCAGTCAAAAAAATTAAAGTTTTTCATTCTTTAAAGTAAATCTTAAAAGCCGATCTTTATCTTCTTCAGCATAATTTATTCCAATTCTTTTATTGGCTACAATAGAATTATCTTTAATTTTTTCACCTTTAATGAAAAATAATTTTGAGCTATTAGAACAAGAATTCTTCCCATTAAATCTAGCTTTTGTTATATTCAAAGCCATACACAGCTTTCCAGGTCCATCAGTTAAATTTTTAAAATTTTTTCCAATTTTAGTATTTCTGTTTTTAATCATCAGTTCAATCCCATCAATAGGATATAATTGTCGAATTAACACAGCGCACGGCATACTTTCTGGTTCCGTTATGACATTTAAACAATGGTATAATCCATATATCAAATAAATATATAGAGTACCCGGTTTCATGTTCATTGTTTTTGTTCGATCGGATTTTTTATAATTATATGAATGGCTAGCTTTATCATGTGGTCCAAGATAAGCCTCAACTTCTATAATTTTCCCTAGCATAATCCCAATTGACGATTTTCTTACTAAATAGCTTCCAAGGAGCTCTTTTGCCACAGTTTTTGTATCTTTAAGAAAAAATTCTCTTTTAAGCTGTTTAAATTCTTTCATGAATCATGATCTTTATTTTTTAAGAATTCTTTATTTAACAAAAATAATGTCATCATTAATTATATTATAATTTAAATTTAAGCATTTAGATGATATAATATGGATGCCGTTGAAAGAGTATTAAAAACAATCAACCATGAAGAACCTGATAGAGTTCCAGCTTGGGAAAGTGCTTTTACAAACAACACCATATCGAGGCATTTTGGCGTAAAGGAAGGAAGAGGAGATTTTGATATTTCCTTATTAAAGAATGTACCTGATAAAATGGCTGTTGTAAATCAGGTAATTAAAAGTAAAAGATCAATGAAACCAGGTTTTAAGAGATATTTTAAATTATTCCATAATATAGGTTATGATATAGGAACGTGCATATCTACTAATTTCCCACGTTTAATTCTTGAAGATGCAAAAGGATATGTCGATGAATATGGAAGAATAATGAAATTTGAATCCTATGAGAAAGATGGAACAATCATTATGGGATATCACGGAGGTTATATCAAGAGTTTTGAGGATTATGAAAGTTGGGAGAGAATGGATCCAAATTTCAAACCACGATTAGTTGGATATCTAGCAGGTAAGGAGATTCAAGAGGAAATGAATGATGAGATTCTTGCTGCTCCTGCAATTGGAGCAATAATGGAGGATCCCTGGGAAGGATTTGGATTAGAGACTTTTTCAAGAATCTTAGCTAGATCAAAACAAGCTAAGAAGATTTTTGATGATTATGGCAAATTTACACTTGAATTAGTAAAAATTTTAGCCGAAAATGGGGCGAAATTAATAATTTTATGGGATGATTACGGTTATAAGAATGGACTTTTTATGCGAGCAGAGAATTATCGAAAATATGTATTCCCATGGTTAAAACAAATATGTGATGCTGCTCATAAACTCGATAGTTATATTTTGTTACATTCGGATGGAGATTTGATGGAAATTTTTGAAGATATCATTAAATGTGGTGTTGATGTGTTAAATCCAATTGAACCTACAACAGCAAATCCTGAATATGATATTTTCAAGTTAAATCAGAAATATGGTGATCAAATAACATTCTGCGGTAATTTATCTCCTCAAATGTTAGCTACAGGTGAAATATCAGAGATAGAAACTTATGCTAAACGTCTAATCCGAGAATTAGCACCGGGAGGGGGATACATCTTTAGTTCTGGACACAGTATTAATCCCGCGATTACACTCGACCGATTTTTAGCAATGCAAAATATTAAAAGGAAATACGGAAATTATCCTATAAATGTACCTGATTAATTTCGAAATTCTATTTATTTCTTAATAATTCCTAAATTCATTTGCGGCATCAAACATAGCTACTATATTTTGAGGGGGAACCTCTGCCGTAATATTATGAATATTTGCTGCCACAAATCCACCACCGGGTTTAAAACATTCAATATTCCTTTTAACTTCTAATCTTATGTCTTTGGGTGTTCCAAAAGGAAGTGTTGCTTGCGTGTTGCACATACCACCCCAAAATGTAATCATATTTCCAAAACGCTCCTTTAAACTACATGGTTCCATATCATAAGCGGAAATTTGAACAGGGTTATAGATATCATACCCAATTTCTGCCCAATGAGGGATGAATAAAGGAGTAGATCCACAGCAGTGATAATTAATCTTAACGTCCGCCAATTCATGTATTTTTTCTGATAGTTTTTTCTCGATGGGTTTTATAATTTTTTCATATATTTTTAAGTTCATAATTGGCCCCGCTTGTTCTGCTAAATCTCCATTAATACATATAACATCTAAAAATTCACCTACTTCGTTTAGAAAGGTTATATTATAATCAATCCAGTATTTTAAAAGCCCTTCCATAGCAGCAACAATTAATTCTGGTTTTGTTCGTAAATATATTAATGCTCTTGTAAAGCCAAAAAGAAAAGTAGTATATTCATATATGCATCCTATAGGAGGAGTTGATAAAGCATAATCTGTGGTCTCGCGTAGATTTTTAGCGTATTCCCTTAATCCTTTAAATGGTATTTTGTCTTTACCATTTGGCCAATTAAAATTTTCAATCTCTTGAACAGTTTTAAAATCGGCAAATGGATGTATTACTGGGTCATAATATAAAATCTCATCTAAATCCGTATTTGCGTCATTTCCCCAAAAACAGCCAAATTGATCATACACTCCAACATATTTTCCTTCGTACTGTGGCTCGAACTCTTTTATATCTACCATACCACCTAAAGGACGGATATATCTTACATCTATCTTAAATCTTTCTAAAAGTTCTTCACATGGTAATGCTATTTGTTGGACAAAATCACAATATTGAATATTTTTAATACTAATTTCTAGGTAATCTAACAGTTTTTTATAGACTTTTACATGAATTCCCGATTGATGTCCACCTAAATCAAGAGGAACTTTATCTGGTTCCTTATGGTCCAAAGTACAGTTTATACGTTCTCTTGAATTCATAGGAAAAATCATGTTTGTTGAAATTGGGGATTATATCAGAATTTATGAAGGAAATTCAAATTAGTGATATCATTATTTTAATATTTTTTCCTAAAGTAACTTCTAATATAAATTAATTTAATTCTTTGCATTTTGCAGGAAATTAGATTAAAATAAATTCTAATAATTCGGAATATGACTTATTATTCATGATATTCTTAACAATTGATAAATTGATTCAAAAATTTAAATATTAATCATTAGATATTTTTTAATTAAATTGAATTTATTAAATTAAATTCCTTAATCTTTTTTAACTCTGAAGAATTCAAAATCATATACAATAAATACAGAAATTGAGTAATATTAGATAAGATTTCAGTAAAGAATATGATATAAAAAAGGAAGTGAAACAAAATGAGTATGTTAAAATATATTATAAGAAGACTAATCGCAATGATACCTGTAATATTTGGTGTTATGACATTGACGTTTATCCTTTCGAGAATGATGCCAGGGGATCCCGTTTTAGCATTTCTTCCACAAGGAAAACCTAATCCTGTACTTTATCAATATTATTATCATTATCTTTGGCTTGATCGCCCTGTAATAGTTCAATATTTCAGATATCTAGGTGATTTATTCTCAGGAAACTGGGGCTATTCTCAATCTATTAATTTTGGACAGGATGTATGGTCTCTCATTATGTTAAAATTACCTAGAACAATAGATATTGCAATTTTTTCTATAATAATAGCA
>JABXKB010000254.1 GCA_013375485.1 Promethearchaeota archaeon
ATATGAAGAAAAAGAATATTATTTAACAGAACTTGTTTTAGCAGGAGAAACAATGAAGGAGGCTTTTAATATATTAAGACCCGCCTTAGCGGCTGCCGATAAAGCAGAAGATAAAGTAAAAATAATTATTTGCAATGAAAAAGGAGATAATCATGATATAGTAAATAACATATTAGGTTCACTTCTTTTAAGTACTGGTTTGGAGCTTTATGATTTCGGGATGGATGTTGATGAGAATACAATAATTGAAAAGGTAAAGGAAACAGGAGCACAAATTATCGCTTTGAGTTCTTTACTAACTATGACTGTAGAACATATAAAAGTTGTTCATGAGGCCTTACAAACAGCAGGACTCCGAGATAAAGTTAAATTAATTGTAGGAGGGGCTCCCTTAAATATGGAACTTGCAAAAAGACTTGGTGCTGATGATTTTGCTGATGACGCTGTTGATGGTGTAAGGCATATTAAACGACTTTCTGGAATGGAATAAACCTTCTCTTATAGATTAAAATTTTTTCCTTTAATTTTGATTTTATACTATCTGAATTTTGAAGATTTATAATTTATAAACACCTTATTCAATGAGTTTTATTCATTTTTCATATATACTATTATTGTTTATTAAATTATAATAAGAAGATTTAAACTCTTTTCGAATCGTTTATATCTCAAGGAATATGTTGTAATAGAATCCTTTCAAGGAGGTTTTTAAATTGAATAATGAACATAGTGAAGGAATTAAAATTGATGAAGAATTAGATACTCGTGGTTTATATTGTCCGGAGCCATTATTCGAAGTGAGAAATTTAAGTGAAACTCTAAATAAAGGGCAATGTTTTAAAGTTATTGCAGATGATCCTGCTGCTGAAGAAGATCTTAAAAGATGGGCTAAAAGAACTAATACGAAGGTTGTGGAATTTAGTAAAGATGGTGATGATTTAATTTTTATATTTAGGAAAATGAAATGAAAAATGAGGAAAAAAATATGAGTGTTTATTTAGATTACCAAGCAGCCAAACCTGTAGATGTTCGAGTTGTCTCAGAAATGACAATGTATTTGAATAAAAAGTTTGCTAACCCCTCTTCATTACACTGTGAAGGAGATGAAGCGACTAACGCCTTAAGTATTTCAAGACAAAAGGTAGCAGATTTTATAAATGCTCCAAATCCTGACTCTATAATTTTTACATCAGGAGCTACGGAATCAAATAATCTAGCATTAATCGGATCTGTAATGAGAAATAAAAAGAAAGGAAACCATATTATAATTTCAGAGATAGAACATATATCTATTTTGAATATAGCGAAATATTTAGAACGTCAAGGTTTTAAAGTGAGTAGAGTTCCAGTTGATCAATATGGTACTGTGAGACTAGATAAACTAGCACGATTAATTACTGATAAAACTATTTTAATTTCAATCTCTACAGCAAGTAATGAAGTAGGCTCCCTACAACCAATAGAAGAAATCAGCGAAATTGCAGTAAAAAATAATATTTTATTTCATACTGATGCTGTTGCAAGTGAAAGTGTTATTCCATTAGATGTTCAACAAATTCCAATTGATTTAATGACATTATCATCAAACGATATTTATGGTCCTAGAGGTGTAGGAGCTCTATACTTGAAAAAAGGAGTACGAGTCAATCCAATCATCATTGGAGGAGGCCAAGAAAGAGGAATAAGATCTGGGTCAGAAAATATACCTGGAATCGTAGGATTTGCTAAAGCCGCAGAAATTATGAAAAATGAAATCCATGCTGACGCAGAAAAATTAAAAATCTTAAGAGATAAATTGATTAAAGGAATTTTAGAATCAATTCCAAAATCACATTTGAATGGTCATCCTGAACATAGACTTCCTTATAATGCACATTTTAGATTTGATTACATTGAAGGAGAATCGTTAATCCTTAGCCTAAAAGATGAAAATATAGCTGCAGCAACAGGATCTGCATGTTCTTCAAGGACTTTAGAGCCTTCTCATACATTAATCGCAATGGGATTATTGCATGAAGAAGCTCACGGATCTCTTGAAGTAACTTTAGGTCGTTTTACTCAAGATAAAGATGTTGATAAACTTATAGAGGTCTTGCCTAACATTGTAAAGAGATTACGGTTATTATCTCCTTTAACGCCTCCTGATTTAGTAAAAAAATATAATGAGGTGAATGAATAGAATGAAATCAACTGAGTATACTGATAAGGTATTAGAGCATTTTCGTAATCCAAGGAATATGGGAGAAATTGAAAATGCTGATGGTTTTGGGCGTGTTGGAAATCCTGTATGCGGTGATTTAATGTTTATGTATATTAAGGTCGCCAAAAATAATAAAGATGAAGAATATATTGAAGATATTAAATTTAAAACATTTGGTTGTGGTTCTGCAGTAGCTACTTCTTCTATGATCACAGAAATGGCTAAAGGTTTAACATTAGATGAAGCATACAAAATAACAAGACAAGATGTGGCTGAGGAATTAGAGGGACTTCCACCAATTAAAATGCACTGTTCAAATCTCGCAGCTGATGCATTAAAAGCTGCTATTAATAATTATAGAACCGGTGCAGAACCAGAAGTTGAAGTTGCAACATCATGTCAACTAGATATTAGTGTTATCCTTGGTTTTGATGAGTTTCTTGGGAAAGGGGCGTATAAAGAAATTCCAGAGGATTTAGGAGAATTTAAAGATAAAAGAATTTTAATTGTAGATTCTGGTGATGATTCTCTTGAGCTTGCCTTAAAATTGACTGAATATACAGGAAGAGTAATTGCTGTAACCTCTTCAAAAGAAGTTCCTGGAAGAGAAGAAATCGCTAAAAAATTAAAGAAATCGGATGTCAAAATATTACACCAATCTGAGCTATTAGAAATCAAAGGAGAACTTGATGAGGTAGAAAAAGTGGTAATACATGATTACGATGAAAATGAGAATTATGATCTATTTGTGGATGTTGTTATATATTTAGATTATAGAAGTTAATTTTTTTTAGAATATTTTACTTATTTTTTTAATTTAGTTTATTAATAGAGATAAATCTATTAACCCTATTAGAAAACTATAATATTTAATTTAATTATTTTTTAGGCTATTATGACAAAAGTTATAATTATTGGAGGCGTTGCTGGAGGAGCCTCAACAGCTGCGCGATTGAGAAGAATAAGAGAAGATTTTGAGATCATAATGTTGGATAAAGGTCCATATGTATCATTTGCTAATTGTGGGCTTCCTTATTACGTAGGTAATATTATAAAAGAACGAAGAGCACTTGAATTAGTTACTCCCCGTCAATTTAAAAGCTGGTTTAATATTGATGTAAGAGTTAATAATGAAGTGATCTCAATTGACACCAAGAATAAACTGGTCGTTGTAAGAGATTTATCAAAGATGGAAGAATATAATCTTAACTACGATTTTCTTGTGTTAGCTACAGGTTCAAATCCCATAGTCCCTAATTTTCCTGGTCTTGAATACGTTCCTTACCATACTATTTGGACAATTCCAGATGCAGTTAAAATAAGAGATTTTGTTGATAGATATCAAATAAAAAAGGCTGTTATAGTTGGTGGAGGATTTATAGGTCTTGAAATGGCAGAAAATTTAGTTAAGAAAGGAGTTAAAGTTAAAATTGTTGAAATGCTGGACCAAGTAATGCCTCCATTAGATAAAGAAATGGCGCAATTTATCCATCAAGAATTAATTTTAAACGGAGTGTGCCTTATCCTTGAAGATCCTGTAGAATCTTTTGGGCGGACTGTAGATGATAAACCGGTTGTAAAAACTAAAAATAAACGTGAAATTGAAACAGATTTAGTTATAATGGCTATTGGGATAAAACCAGTAAATAATTTGGCTGAGGAATCAGGAATAGAATTAAGTCCTCACGGACATGTAATAGTAAATGAATATATGCAAACATCAGAGCCAAATATTTTTGCCGTCGGAGATGTGGTTCATGTAAATCATTATCAAACAAAAAATCCAATTTCTATTGCCCTAGCAGGTCCAGCAAATAAACAAGGAAGAATTGCTGCCGATAACATAGCTGGCAGAGAAGTTAAATATAAAGGAATCTTAGGAGCATCAGTTGTTAAAATATTTGATGCTACTGTTGCGGTTGTAGGACTCACAGAAAAACAGTTAAAAGAAACAAAACTTAATTATGAAAAGGTATATATCCATCCAAATAATCATGCGGGTTATTATCCAGGAGCAACGCCTATCACGTTAAAATTGTTATTTGAAATACCAAGTGGTAAAGTTTTGGGCGCTCAAGCTGTGGGGGGTTCAGGAACTGAAAAACGAATTGATGTTATTTCTACAGTCATTAAATATAGAGGAACTGTTTTTGATTTAGAGGAATTAGAGTTAACCTATGCCCCACCTTATAGCTCAGCTAAAGATCCAGTGAATATGGCTGGATTTGTAGCCTCAAATTATTTAAGAGGTGATATGCCTATTTGGCAGTGGCATGATGTTGATAAATCAACACAAAATGATGTAATTATCTTGGATGTTAGAACAACAAGAGAATATGAAGCCAGAAGAATAGAAGGTTCTAAAAATATACCTATTCATGAATTGAGAGAAAAACTAGGTGAATTACCTAAAGGAAAACCTATTTTAACTTATTGTGAAGTAGGGTATAGGAGTTATATAGGAACGCGGATTTTAATGCAGAGTGGATTTGATAATGTTCAGAGTCTTACAGGGGGTTATAAATTATATGAAGCTGCAATTGCTAAAATTGAAGATATCGTAGCTGCATGTGGGAGTTCAGAATCTATTATAGAGGAATATGTAAAAGAAAAGTCAACTGAAAGCGAAGATTTTGTATCTGTGGATTGTAGTGGATTAGCTTGTCCAGGTCCTTTAAATGCTATGATTAATTCATTAGAAACTTTACCAGAAAATAAAAAACTGAAAGTATATGCTACTGATCCGGGATTCAAATCAAGTGTTGAGGCTTATTCAAAATTAAATGAGTCTGTGAAAATTCTATATCTTGGAAAAGAAGAAGGGAAGTTAGTGGCGACCCTAGAAAAGAGTCTACCCTTGATAGAAGTGGTAACTCCAATTAAAAAGAAATCTAGAGGAGAGATAAAACCTCCTGGTGCACTATCTATCTCAAATATTAATACTGATGAATTATATGAGCGTCTTGATACTGAAGATGAACCAGCACTTCTGATTGATGTTAGGACGCCTCAAGAATATTATGGTGGGCACATTAAAAATACCAAATTAATCCCTTTAGGCGAATTACTAAATAATACAGATATGGTAAAAGATTATAAAGATAAAGAAATTGTAGCTATTTGTCATTCAGGATCACGTTCTATGATGGCAGCTCAAATTTTAGCTAAGGCAGGATTCAATGATATTAGAAATTTAGTGGGAGGCACTATGCTCTGGAAGAAGAGAGGTTTGCCTGTAAAAATGGGAAAAAACTAATTTTTATTCAATACTACTTTCTCCCTTTACTCTAATTTTATTAATTTTATTTCAACTATTTCTTTAAATTATAAGTAAAAAAGTTAAAAAAAAGGCGAAATGTTACAAAATCGAATACATTCAATATAAACGAAAATTCCAATTCAAAAAAAAGAGGTAAAAATTATGAAAGAAACAGCAAAAAAATTATATACTGCTTTTGTAGGCGAATCACAAGCAAGAAATAGATACACTTTCTTCTCAAAAGTCGCTAAGAAAGAGGGTAATGTATTAGTATCTGAAATATTTCTGGAAACCGCAAATCAGGAAAGAGAACATGGTAGCTGGTTTTATAAGATGCTTCAAGGATTCAAGAAAGAAGAAAACTTTGATGAAATGAAAGTATTGCCCGATGCAGAATTTCCAACAACCCATGGAACCACAATTGAAAATCTAAAATCTGCGATAGCGGGAGAAAACATGGAATGGCAAACACTTTACCCTAACATAGCTAAGACTGCTGAAAAAGAAGGGTATCCTGACATTGCCAAAAGAGTACGCGCAATTATAAAAGCAGAAAAACACCATTCAGAAAGATATGGTAAATTACTTAAGTTAGTTGGTGATGATGCTTTCTTTAAACGTGGAAAGAAAGTTGTATGGGTTTGTATGGAATGCGGTTATGAAGTTGAAATGGATGAATTACCTGCAAACTTCAAATGTCCATCCTGTGACCATCCTCGGTCAAATTATAGAAAGAAATGTGAAGACTTCTAAAAAAAGTGATGAATTTTTAATTTAAAATCAAAATAATTAAATATTAAAATATATGATTTAAAAAACAGCAAGAATAGAAGCTGTGAAGAAATTATGAAACAAAAAGAAATATATAGATGTAATATATGCGGAAAAGTCATCGAAATTTTACATCCAGCTGCTCCAGAGACAATTTGCTGTGGTGAACCAATGAAACTTATGGAGGAACGAACTGCTGAATGGAAATCAGAAAAACATGTTCCTAAAATAACTGTTGATGGTAATAAAGTCACTGTTGATGTAGGGATCTCAATGGGAACTCCTCATCCTATGACTGCTGAGCATTATATTATGTGGATTGAAATAATTTGTAAAGATGGATGTTACGAAAGAAGATTCTTAAAACCTGGTGTCGAGCCTAAGGCAACTTTTACTGTTTCTAAGCCAGAAGGACTCTGGGCGCGAGAATATTGTAATTTACACTTTTTATGGAAAAGTTAGATTTAAAATAAACTAAATATCTTTTTTTTATTTTTTACATAATTTAAAACAATGAAATTTTAAGCTATTAAACCACAATAGTTAATATAAAAATGAATTAAATATAACTTTTGAAGAGAAAGAATGATCTTCTATTTACAGTTATTTGTAATCTTCTGTTTTATTATTGTTATCCTTGCGCTTTTTCGAGAAAAAACAGATTTTCTAACCTATAGCGTATTAGCAATGCTAGCTGCAGCTACGGCTACATTTCTTTTTTCACCGATACCTTTTTCTATTGATGAGTTCATTTTAGCAATAGATTGGCCTGTTATTTTTTTCTTAATATCTGTTTTCACCATAGTTGTTATATTAGAAGAGCAATTAGTTTTTCAAGAAAT
>JABXKB010000255.1 GCA_013375485.1 Promethearchaeota archaeon
TATTGGTCCCCATACTGGAATAATTACTGTACTCAATGCGTGAAGGAAGCTACCAAATAACCCTGAGAGAAAATATGTAACTAAATATAATAAATGCCCCATAGCATGCTCGCAATTATCAGTTATTACAAAGAAAAACCACATGTTCATGAGAATATGTACAAAATCCCCATGCATAAACATTGAAGTTAGCAAAGTGTATAGCTTCTCCCCTCTAAAGAACTCTGAGGGAACAAAAGCAAACTCAATATGCATATTACCCGTTGGATCCAACATTTGCCAGATAAATACAATAATATTTACGATTAATATGATTACAGAAAAATATTGCTTAAAAAAAGGGATTCTATCACTTTCTGCTTCATATACCAATTTTAATCACATTTTATTTTAAAATAAAAATACTAATATTTCAATTTCATTTTTAATGGTATTTAATAGTTTTTTCGATAATTAATAAATCTAGATAATAATTATAGGATTGTCAATTAAAAGCTTAAATTATAGGATTTCTAATTTGAAATCTTTATCTTAAAACCCATAAAAAGATAATAAAATTTATGAAATGTTGGTGAGATATTTAATTTCCTAATCTTTCTTCTCAAGTATTTCCTTTATTCTGCCTAAGAGTTCTTTACCAGAGAAAGGTTTAGTGATATAAGCATCAGCACCTAGTTTTTTCCCCTTTTGAACATCTTCATTAAAACTTTTTACTGTAAATAAAACTACAAGAATATCCTTAAACTTTTCATTGTTTTTAACCTCCTCCAAAACAGAATATCCACTACGTCCTGGCATCATAATGTCAAGTAATATAAGAGCGATTTTGTCATAATTTTCTTCTATCATTTTCATAGCTTCTTTCGCATTATTACTTGTGATCGTATCAAAATCCCCCAATTTCAAAAATTTTTCTGTAAGATTGACGATATCAGGCTCATCGTCAACTATGAGAATTGTTTTTTTAATTTTTGCAGACATAACAAATCTTAACCAGTTAACTAATTGTCTTAATTTGTGTGTAACAATTTTTTCCTATATTATTATGAATAAATACAGTCAGTTATATAAATGAGCTTATTTTTTACATTTGTGATCATCATTGGTAAGAAAAAATCGACTCCCTAAATTTCCAGATGATTATCTTGCTGATAAAGCAATAGAATATGATAGTTCAAAATGGATGGAGCGTAATCAAAAAAAATCTACCTTACATTGTATACAATATCTTTTCGGCGATAGATTAAATGATCAAAAAGACAACGGGAATGAAACGGGAGATTCACTATTAATATTAGATTTAGGATGTGGAACAGGGTTCTCATCAGATATCTTAATTCAGAATGGCTTTCGAGTTATTGGAATTGATATTTTGAATGATATGTTGTTAAAAGCAAGAGAAAAGAAAAAGGCATCTAAAGAATATGATTCCTTAGAATTAATCTTAGCAGATATTAACAATTTACCAATAAAAAGTAATAAAATCGATCATATCATTTCAATATCATCATATAATTTTATATTATATGGAATTGACAATTCTGGTGAAAAGTTTAAGCTCCTTAATGACACAGCGAAATATTTGAATAAAATATTAAAAAAGAAAGGAAGAATTGTAATTGAATTTTATCCTAAAGATGATAGAGAATTGAAAATGTTTAATAAATCATTCATTAATAACAATTTTGAAGGATATATGGTAAAAAGTAACCCAAACCAAAAATCGGGTCAAACTTATTTATTACTAAAGAAAAAGATGTAAAAATGGGAACGTGTAAGTTTTGCGGGAAAACTGAAGGGGTAATCTCTGACATTCTACAAGTATGTAGAAAATGTATTTTAGAAGGAGATTGGGATAGTAAAGTTAAACCTCATATATTGAATGTTCATAAACAAGTTCGTCAGATTGTTGATCTACCAGAGAAACCTCCTAAGGCGGAAAAATCAAATATCAAATTGAAATGTAATTTGTGTATTAATGAGTGTTCTTTGTCTGAAAATGATGTTAGTTATTGTGGTTTAAGAAATATTCAACTTAGAAACTCGGGGCAATTACCATATCCATCAAAATCGAATGGTTATATTCATGGTTATATAGATCCAAATCCAACTAACTGTTGTAATAGCTGGTTTTGTCCTGCTGGAACTTCATCTGGCTATCCAAAATATTCAAATTCCGAAGGTCCTGAATTTGGTACATATAGTTATGCTGCCTTTCTGTATGGGTGCACTTTTGACTGTTTATTTTGCCAAAATGCTTCTCATAAGCTTTTTTCAAAAAAATATTTATTTGATGTTGAAACATTGGCAAATCAAATTGTTAAAAACAAGAAAATTACATGTTTATGTTATTTTGGTGGTACTCCTGAAGCTCAATTACCTTTCTCAATAAATCTTGCGAATAAAATACTCGAAAAAATTGAAAAATCGGGGGAAAATAGAATCATGAGGATATGTTGGGAGTGGAATGGTTCAGGAAATAAGGATTGGGTTGAAAAATGTATGCAAATTGCTATTAAAACAGGAGGAAATATTAAATTTGATCTAAAGACATTCAATGAAAAATTAAATCTTGCTTTATGTGGAGTGAGTAATAAAAGAACTTTGGATAACTTTAAATTTCTAACTGAAAATTATTTTGGAACAAGAAAAGACTTACCTGAGATGAGTGCGTGCACACTAATGGTACCTGGTTACACAAATCATGAAGAAGTGGAGCAAATTGCGCAGTATGTTAGTTCTATTAACAGTGAAATTCCTTACAGTTTATTAATATTCCATGGAGATTATCAAATGCGAGATTTAGGAATTACACCTCGAAAACAAGCTTTAAAATGCTTGGATATTGCTAAAAAATATCTAACGAGAGTTAATTTAGGAAATAAATTCTTATTAGGTTTTTCTTGAAATCGAAATGAATGAATACAGCAAACAATTTGATAGAGGTATTGCTTAAGAGTCTTATAATAAATATTATACATTAAATAATCTATAAGGTATCCCAAAAAAAGTATCTCCTCCGATAATTTCTAAAATTTGTTCTCGAGTAGAAACAGTATCGTAATAAATATATAACTCTCCTTTTCCATTACATCTTTCATTAACTTCAACATAGACATATTCAGGACTAGTATTTTCAATTTCCTGTATAATATCTTGATAATCTTCAACTACTTGTCTAACTGTTTCGATATCTGGGAGATCCTCACATGGTAATTCCTGCTTATAGTTTAATAAATTCTTAATAATATTATATGCATAAATGACGACAGGAATACTAACTAAGGAAATTATGGCAATAAGACTTATGATGATTACGGCATATTTTTTACGCTGATTTTTTCTTCTGGATGAAATATCATTTTTACTTGAATTAAAATACTCATTCTTCATGATATTTTAATTATTTCATTTTTTTATTTTGAATATATGCCGATCATCATATTGAAAACTTCTTTTTTAAATTTAATGGTTGATATACAAAAAAACAAAATTATAAACAAGAAATTAACTTGTGTCTTTCTTGATTACAGAAATAAAAATTACTAAAAATATATTAACAATGAATTAAGACTTTCATGAAATTAAATAAAATGCTCTTCTAATATTCGATAAAAAAATTTATTTAATAGGAATAATTTCGATAATACAGCAAACATGATTTTAAATATATATTAATGGTGAGTAAAAAATACAAAAAGCACGCATACGGTTGTCATCTACTCAATTAAACGCATTACAATCAGTATGCGATCAAGTTATGCAAGTATGTAAATCTCAAGGGATTCGGAAAAATGGTCCCATCCCACTCCCCACTAAGAGACTACGAGTTCCTGTTTTAAAAGCTCCTTCCGGACAAGGTACAGCTACTTGGGCCAAATTTGAGATGCGGATTCATAAAAGACTCTTTGAAATTATCGCAAATGAGCGAAGTATGCATCTTATTATGAAGATTCAGATTCCTGAATCGGTACTTGTAGAAATCGAGTTAATGTAATTATAATACTTACTAGATTATAACTCTTCCAAATTAATTTGGGTTGGTTCATTAGCTAATTTTGCTTTTTTGTCTATTTCAACGTTATCAACATAATAAACTGTTCCTAGTATTTCAGACCCTGGACCAATAATTACACCTCTACCTTTAATATCTCCTTCTACATGTGTTCTGATGACATCTACATTATTTTTAGCGAGTATACTTCCATGAATTTTATAATGCTGTTTTTTTATCTTTTCTCTTGAAACTCCAAAAAGAACCTCCTCAGCTACAACATTCCCTTCAATATAAGTTGATCCATCAATAGTAATATTTTTCTCAGAAGATAGATTCCCATTTATTTCTGAAGAACCACTTAGTTTAATTCCTTGTTCTCCTCTAACAAAATGACCTGCTTTAAAATTTCCCAAAACTATTAAAGATCCTTGGATATTTATGACATTACCTATTTCTGCTGAACCAGAAAAATCAGCATCCTCGTCTCCAGAAAGAAATCCTGCAATATTAAATGAACCCGAACTACTAACATCCCCATGTACTGTTATATTCCCAGATCCTTTTATTACCCCAGACGAAGTAAGCCCATTACATTCTAAATCCCCATTAATTATTCCTGAGCCTGAAATTCGAAGAGATTTATTGACTTTCCCTCCTGAGATTTTAGTAGATCCAGAAGCACTAACATGTTCTTCGAATTCTTTTAAATCACCAGAGCTACTTATTACGACTCCTTTCTCATTTTGCTTATTGGAATTATCCTCATTTTTCTTAATCATATTAATTCGCTTGTAAAAAGTATTTACTATTAAATAACCACAAATTTTATAAAACTTTTTCTTTTTTACAAAATTTTTGAAAAAAACAGCTATTTTATTACTCAGATTTAAATCAATAAATGGATATATTTTTACTAAATAAGGCTATTTTTACATTAAAAACATTTTTTACGTGAATTGAATTGGCTGATTTTCATATTAAAACCTTTTATGGACAAAAAAAAAGTATAAGAGTTACAAGTCCCTCCAAACAAGTTCCTCATATTTTCTTAAGTTGTATAAATAGAAAGGATGATGGCTCTTGGGAGAAAACTTCTGAAGGAGAGGGAAAAACAGTAAGGTTATCAATTGAAGAAATTATCTGTATCCTAGAAGTTCTTTATAGGAGAAGTGCAAATTGGAGAGGATATCATGTTTTTAAAGAACGTAAAACCGAGATTTATGTAGGATGGGAGGATGAATCTCGTCAAGTTTTACGTGTTAAAATAGGCGAACATATAAAGAAACTTCGATTTCCAAATCTTAATTTCATGACATTGCTTTTAGATCATATCCTTAATGAAAAAATCGAGTTTGCTACAAGTGGTACTTTTGATACCAAAACTATTGAAAAAGTAGAGGTTGATGAGGAAGTTGAATTTGGGTTATTTTCAGAACATATAACTGCTAGAGATGGTTTGCACATAGTAGAAACTACAGAGTTTAGTGCTTCAAGAAGTACAGTTGAAATTAATGCAAAAATTAAAGTTGAAAGTCCTAAAGCTTTATTAATTACTTTACATTCTGGAGAGGAATTTTGGATTCCAAAGAGTACTATACACAGTGATTATGATGTTAGTGAAAAGAACGAACTCCAAAAACTTATCGTAGACAAATGGATTATTGAAAAACATAAAATTCTAAAATGATAGATAATAATCAAAATCTAAAATTTTATGAAAGTCATATATTTCTAAACTTTTTTCTATTAATTATTAATGTATCACCATTCATTTTTTAACTAATATTTTCCTTTCTAACTCATAGTTTAGTTAATTGAAATAATAAATCACGAATTATATTTTCCATAAAAATTAATTATTTATTTAGATTTTTACTTTTAATTAAAATTTAATCTGATTTTAATGGAACTAGATATTAACTTCCTAAAAAAAATTGCGATTGATGTATTTGATGCTATTAATCCCCTTTTAGGTACAAAAAAAGCAGCTATAAAATTTAAAAAGGGAGCTGGTGGAGATATTTCAATGAACATTGATCTTCTCGCTGAGGACGTAATCATTAATTCTTTAGAAAAAGCTAATGCTGATTTATTATTAATAAGTGAAGAATTGGGTGAAAAATACATAGGAGATGAAGAGAAAGCAAAAAAAAACCATAATGTATTAATTGTTGATCCTCTTGATGGATCATTTAATGCTGTTAGAGGGGTTCCTTATTGTTCCGTTTCAATAGCTTATGCCATTGGAAATCAATTAAGTGACATAAAGAAAGCAGTGGTTCTTAACTTAAATACAAAGGATCTATATTGGGCTGAGAAGGGAAAAGGAGCTTATCTCAATGGTTCAAAAATTCATGTATCTAATGTAGATATTCTACAAAAATGCTTCTTTGAACTTAATCTTTCTATGAAAAATCTAGTGGAGAATTTGATGATATTAAGTCCAATAATTAAGAGATTTTATCGAGTAAGAATATTAGGAAGTACTGCTTTAACAATATGTTTAATTGCAAAAGGTAGTATTGAAGCTTTTATTAACTTAAGAAAGAGTAATAGATTAGTTGACGTTGCTGCAGGAATTTTAATACTTAAAGAAGCTGGAGGTAAATTTTTTCCTTTAAATGAAAACATTTTTGTGGAAAAATTATCGATAAATCTAAGATTTCCATTTATTGCATGTAATAATAAATTGGAGTCATTTTTGAAAAAAGAATTTATATTAAAAAAAGAAAAAAAGATAGAATCTTCTTAATACCTTATTCTAGGGTCTAACATTGCATAGATTACATCGATTATAAGATTTATCGATACAAATATAATTGTAACAATAAATACTAACGCATTTAGTACCCAATAATCTGCTTGTCGAATTGAATCTATTAATAATTTACCTATCCCCTTTAAATTAAATGTTGTTTCTGTAAGGACTGCTCCC
>JABXKB010000256.1 GCA_013375485.1 Promethearchaeota archaeon
ACTGAATTAGTAATGATTGAAGCAAAAAAATTTATAAATAACAAAAAGAGAATATGTGTGATAGATAATTATACTCACAAAGTACAAACAGATCGCATCGAAAGAATAACAAATATCATTCAAGAGAATTTTAAAAACATTGAAATAAATTTAATTCATTATTCTCGATTAGATCTAAGTAAATTAAAAGGAATATCGGGATATATTTTATCTGGTTCTGATTCTAATGTATCTGAATTCGATTCGAATAAGAATTTAAAAAAAGAATACAAACAAGAACTGAAATTAATTAAAAAACAAAAAGAAAAACCAATCTTAACAATTTGCTATGCACATCAATTAACTGCTTATGCATTCGGCGGAAAAGTACAGCGAATGAGTGGACCGAATATGGGAAGTAGAATCATTGAATTAAAAATTGACAAAGTTGATGAATTTATTCCTTATGATGAGCTTCTTGTAAATGTACATCATCAGGACTATGTGATTCCAGAAGATTATAGTGTACAAAAAGATTTTAATATACTCTCAACTATAGAAAGAAATGGGTATAATACCGTGCAATATATGCGTCATTTTGAAAGACCTATCTTTTCGGTCCAATTTCACCCTGAAACTCATCATTCCACTAAATATGCTGAAACTTATGATGAACTAAAAATAAATAGAACTAAATTATTAGGCGAAGAAATTATAAAGAATTTTGTCTCTCTCTGTATTAAATAATATTAAAACCTGCTTTTTCTAATTTATATTTTTTTGGCATATTCATAAATAATAGAAGCAAAGAAATCACCAGTTTTACCGGTTTCTTTAAATCCATGTTTTTAATAAAAATTTTGAGCTCTTTTTAATACTTAGTTGAATCTAATGTTAATATATTGGACTCTTTTGAACGGGCATCATCATTGACTGTTTTTAATAAAGTTGCTGTGGGGCTAGTTTTCCCTTGTCGATTATGTATTACTGCTATCCCGCGTATATGACCTTCACCTTCGCTTGCTTTCTGCCAACCAATTGTCCCTATAACCATCCCATTTTGTTCGATTGCCGCATAAAGGGTCATTTCTTTCATGCGTTCCATTGCAACTTGCTCTGACATTACAGAATCAGCAAAACCCTCTGGGGTGTAGTAATGGTGATATTCTTCAAATGCAGCTAATATAACTTTATGGATACTTTTTGCATCTTGAAATTCCGCTTAACGAATTTTATAATCATTTTTCATTGCTAATTTGCTCTAAGTTTGTTTTGCAAGAATTTGATAAATTAGATTTCCTTTTAATTACTAAAATTTCTAAAGTTTACCTTGATAACAAGAGAAAATTAAAAAGGAATTAAATATAAACTTTTTGTAATCAGTCCGAGTTTTCTATCTGGTTAGTTTATTCCAAGATAAATTTGAATTCACATATTTCATCTCCTTCAGAGATTCGCTTTAAAGGAACAATTTTTCCATTAACTCCCACCGCTTGTAACCAACCTTGATGCCTAAAATTACATGCACATTCATATTCATGTGCTTCTTCTGATTTTTCCACTTCTTTCCAAATGAAACATTTCTCAACTATTCCTGTACATTCTTTTTCAGAATTAACAATGAATTTGAATTTCATTACTTTAGGGATGATTACCTCCATGAGTGTATTCATTAACTTTACGATCTCAGGTATTGTCTTGACTGTTCCTTTTTTGATACCTAAAGCACTTAAAATATGACGTGCTTCGATTTTCCCCATTGAAGAAACTACTTGTTGATTTAACTGATTAGCCTCTTTTATTCCATACTTTTTCTTCGATTTTAAGAACCATTGGCCATCATGTTGAGCCCAACATATTTGTAAAATAAATTTTTGTGTTTCTAATGGTATATTATATTTTTCTTTTTGTATTATCTCCATGATTTTTTCCACTCAGCTTCATAATTTACTTATATTTTTAATATTACTCTATTTTATTCATTAAAAAAATAAAGAGTAGTCTCTAAAACAATTTCCATTAGTATGCATTAAGCATCCCTCTATCTCAGGTACTACACTATATTTTATATCTAGAGCATCAAACCAACCTTCAATTCTATCAAATATCCCACATTCATATTTATCGATAACTCCTAAACGTTTTATTCCATTATAGGCGAAGCATGGATTCATTTCAAAATGAACCTGATTATTTAAAGGGAAATTAAAGGTAAGTCCCATGAAATCAGCTTTAAATACTTCCAATGCCTTATAAATGAGATTTTGGAGTTCTTGAAAATTAATTATTTTACCTAGGTTAAATGCCTTTTTGATCCTTTTTATTTCTATTTTTGCCATCGATTTTACTGCTCCTTTATTTATTTTATTGGTTTTCTCAATTCCGCATTCCTTTAAGCAGTGATAAAACCACATCCCATCATGAGTCATCCAGCATTTAATTAAAAGTTCTCTTAATTCTCTATTATTAAGCGACTTCATAGTTTTCTTCTTTCAATTCTTTTAAAAATAATATATTTTACCATTTCTTTTCAAATTAATTTCATCTTTTTAGATTATTAAACTTGGTATTAAAGGAATTTTTCACCTCTCCTTACTCCACTTTTTAACAGATACAGTTATTTCACAGGTTTTCGCTCCATTTTTGATGCAATCTCCTAGTTTTTCTTCAACATCCATACCCAGTGCCTTATACCACCCTGAACGCATTGCAAAGCAACCACATTCATATTGATCTGATACCCCTAATCTTTTTACATTTTCAATGATGCCACACTTTTCCACTGATCCTGAAAGTGATGTATCTGACTCACGATCAAAATGTACAGAAAAAACAGGTGGTGGATAATAAAATTCCTGAGTTGTTAAACAAATATCTTTAAAATCATCAATATTATCTATGTGTGAAATCCCTAAAGCTTTCGTTAATCTGTACATCATTACCTTACCCATTTCATAGATTACGGTCTTGTTAAGATTATTAGCTTTTTCCCAGCCAAGTTCTCGAATAATTGCCATCTGATATCTTGCTTCATGGGACATCCAATTTTTTCTAAGGATTTCTATTTTCTTTTCATTATTAACTGAGGATAATAAACTAGCTTTTACCTCCATATTTCTGATATTTCTTCGTTTGTTTAAATTGTTTTTCGATCAAAAAAAACCTTTTTTAGGTTGAAAAATTTAAAATATGCAAATTTTATTATTTTTTTAAAGATTTTTTAGAATAAAAAAACTATTTCTTAGTTGAAATTAAAACTTGAGTGAAAATGCCCAACCAATTAATACAAAAATTAAAAGAGTTTTTGAGAAATTCTGATCTTTCGAATTATGAGATCAACACATATATGGCTTTATTGATTTCTAATAATTTAACTGCTCGAGAAATTTGTGAGAAATCACATGTTCCTATAGGAAGGATTTATGAAATTTTGGAAGGATTAAAAGAAAAAGGAATGATCGAAACCCAAGACTCTCGACCAAAAATATATCGAGCAAAAGCTTTTAATTTAGCATTTAAAAATCTGATTTCATATATAAATAATCTAACTAAAAGAAAAGTAAGTTATTTAATTGATCAAGCTAAAATTTTAGAATCGGATTTATATGATTCTTCTTTATTCATTAAAAAAGATTCTTCAAGAATTTTTTGGCAAACAGCCTATGGAGTGAATTCCATAATATCCATGTATGTTAAACATTATCATGAATTACAAGAAGAGTTATTAGTTAATGATTTTATAAATGAAAATACGATAAAAGTCCTTCCTTTTGGTAAAAAATTATTTGAAGGAATCATAAATGCTTTAGATCGGGGTGTAAATGTTAAAATCTTATGGAGTTTTGAGCATGATACAAGACCACTTTCAGAGGAACGAAAAAAGAGAAATTTAGAAATTTATGGGAAATTAGTGGATAAACTTAAGGAACTATACGGCTTATCAACTAAGATTGAAAGGTTAGAGATGAAATTTATTAATAAAAGAATTCCTACTAATTACGATATTTTTGATAAGAAAAGAGTATTTATTAAACTACAAAATCCTTTAAACCCGTCTCAGATTTTCGCTTGCATGAATGTACTAGATCCAAATTTGGCTGAGAATCTAAGAGAAAAATTCAATCAAACATGGTTATTTGAAGCAAATAAATAACAAAAATGAACAAATAACAGAATCAAAATTTAATTATGCCTTCTCAATTTTCAAATAATAATTTTCTCCTTCAGTTTTATATTCTAAAACAATATCCTCTCGTTTATCTAAATAACGTTTAATATTTTCTCCTGCTTCTGCATAATCACCAGTAACTTCTAATATATCTCCACTATTCATCTCAAGAAGTTGTCTTTTAGTTTTTGCTACTGGCATTGGACAAACAAGATTGGAACAATTTAATTTATACGACTCTGACATATATCAATCACCCTTATATGACTAACTAAATAAAACATTATCTGCTTCTTCACACATTTCAACAAATCCATTCATGGTCGTCTTTTCAATTCCATCCATTAATTCATCTTCAGATATTCCACGTGCTTTCATACACGCTCCACAGGCTTTCACTTTTGCTCCTTCAGAAATTACATCCGTCATCCACTTTCCTATATTATCATAAGCCATAGGATCTTGGTTTTTTTTCCCAACAAAAATACCATCTTCTACTAGGAACATATTAATCTTATGCCCTTCTAATAATGCGGTGTAAGCAAATCTTAACATAGTAAATGGACGTTCAACAGTGTAACCACCATCTCCGATTACTATTGTAAAAATTTTGTTCTTTTCAACCATATTAAATTTCTACTCGAATTTATTAATCTAAAATTAGTTCTTTGGGTAATTAACTAAAAAGTAGAATGTTTATTAATTTTTTCGTTATGATTTATTAAAAAGATCGATAAATAGAAATACAGAAATTTTATTATATTACAAAGAGAATATCAAATTTTTTAAGGTGAATTATAGTATGAACATTGAATATATCAGAAATTTTATTAAATTAGCTCAATTTAGAAGCTTCTCGAAATTGGCAAATGAACTCCCTATTTCTCAAAGTACATTGTCACATCAAATATCACAATTAGAAAAAGATTTTGGTGGAATTGTTTTAATTGATAGAAGTACTAAAAAATTCGAATTAACTAAAGCAGGGAAATTATTACTCAAATATGGTGAACAAATAATAGATATCTACGATAAATCTAGACTAGAAATCTCTAAATTTAAGGACCAAGTTGTTGAAGATATTATAATCTCTGCCTCAACAATTCCAGGATCTCATATTTTACCACGATTTATTGCAGAGTTTAGGTATAAAAATCCAGATGTAAATTTTAAAATCTTAATTAACAATTCAAAAAAATCTATTGAAAATTTGAGAAATGAAATGGCTGATTTCGCTGGTATTGGTAGTTTCATGAACTATAATGAGAGAGATTTCGATTGTATTAAAATCGGAGAAGATGAGTTTAAATTTATTTGTTCAACAAATCATGAACTACTAAAAGAAGGTAATTTAGTAGATTTCAACCAACTTATTAAATATCCTTTTGTATGGAGAGAAAAAGGTTCTGGAATGAGAAATACTTTTAAACAACAATTTCCAGATTATAAAGAGTTAGATTTTGAATTAGAAATCAATGATAATGATTCAATTATTTCTACTGTTAGCGAATCTAATTATATTAGTATTATGAGTGAAATGATGGCTGATAAAGCAGAATCAGCTGGTTTAATTAAATCCTTAAAAATTAAAAAGTATCCAGTTATAGCAAAAAGACCTTTATTTTTCATCAAATTAAAAGAGAAACAATTAAGTAAGTTAAAAAAGAAATTTTGGGATGAAATAAAATCAAAATCAAAAAAAAATGAAAAAATAGGAAGTTTATAGCAAATAAAATTATTTTATTAGAACTCCTGCTTGATCAAAGTTTAGAAATGCACTTATTTTTTGTTTTAATGGAAATACTCCCTCTTTCAATAAAGTAACCAAAAAAATAGTAAAAAATACAATTGAACCTAAACCAGGGGAAAATCCACTTAAGATATCTACAAAACCAGAGGAAGGATCCCAAGAGAATAACGTGTAGATTAATGAAATTCCCGCTATTAAGATAGAGATAAAAGATATTATTGCTGCAGTTCGTTTGCTAAGGTTTAAATGGATTGGCCCAAGATCGAGTTTAAAATATTTTGGTTGTACCATAATAGATAAGACCGTATGGCTGATTACTTTTTCTTCAAATTCTATATAGACATTTAAAAATCTTCTCTCACTTTCTTTTTTCTTCTTTTTCTCTTTTTTGGATTTCAATGGCATGATGGAAAAAATCATTACAGGTGGATTAACGGCATCCTTCTTAACTTCAACCTTCCCAAATATCGGATGTACTTCAAATCCTTCTCCTTCAATTTTAAGATCCAGAACTGGAGGTTCTTTCTTAGTAGTTACTATTTTAAACGTAGTTTCATATATGGTCTTACCCTCTTCGTCTACAATCTTCAATTCTTTATGCGAAAAATATACATAAAACAAATAGCTCCTTTGCTCCATCATAACAGAGTAATATTGAAGTCCCATATTAATCTCATATACTGTTGGTTGAGGTTCTTCAGGAGCAACTATAGAAGGTGCGAGTGTGGGTTCTGGCGATGGAGCAATAGGACCAGCTAATGCATCTGAAGGCGGGCCACTAGGTGGTGGAGGTGGAGGAGTTGCTGTAGATTCAGGAGGTTCAGCAGGAGCACCACCACCAGGAGGAGCTGGGGCTCCAGCTCTAGGGGCTGGTGAAGGTAATGCTCGGGACTTTTTTTTAGCTTTTGGAGCTTCCTGCAATCTCCTATATTCTTCCCTTTCCCTAGTATCTCTTTTAAGTAATTTTTCTTCCTCAACAGCTTCTTCTTTAAATTTTGCATCATCTGCTACTGAGGAC
>JABXKB010000257.1 GCA_013375485.1 Promethearchaeota archaeon
GATATCCGGAAATATAATAAATTGTGATGCAACTAGAATTCCACTAACCATAAAAAAGATAAAGGCAAAATCTGCAACAATATCATGCCAGAAATAATTAGGAAAAGGCGGTCCAATAATACTATCCAATTTTTCACCAACATCTTCGGAGATTACTCCAGTCAGAAATAATCCACACATAGCAATTAGCATACAGAGTAAGGTTAAATTACCCATTAATTTTCTTAATTTTTTCGAGCTATCTCCTATCAATACTTTTCTCAAGTAGAATGAGACGGGAACCATTAATATAGAGGTTTGCATCATTCCAAAATCAATGATTATAGGCATTGGTGTTAAGTCAAGATTGCCTAGGTCGCTTATATAATTGATTAATATATTAAAACCAGCAGGATCATAAGAAGGACCAGCAGGATCTAATTGACCAATTAGAATTGCTAATACCACACTTGAAATCCAAACGAATGTTGCACCTATGCATGAAAATTTCACAACCTTAGGATGCGTTAACATCTTATAAAAATTTTTTACTTTATCTTTAAATCCCATATATTTTGCAACCATTTCTTTTGGTCTTCGATTTAGATTTTAATAAAATTAGTTAAGTCTATGTGGTATATATAGATTGTGAATTTAATAAGCACACTAAAGTAAAAAGGGAGAAATTAATTATTTAATACCTTTTAGGCATTATGTAGAAATCCTAGCTAAATACATTCCATCTTCTTCTATACAGAGGATCTTGCAAGATAATCCTAGTTCTTGGGTAATTTCTTTAAGTGTATCGGGGTCTATTTGAATATTTTGGAATTTATCTCCTAGGATGTTTTTGTATTTCATCTGGAAACTTCCTTCACCAATATATCTTCCTAACTTCCGGTTTCTTTCCTGAAAATTAAGATATATTTGTTCTTGAATTAAACGAATATCAATTGAATCAAGAAGTATTATTCCCTCTGGATTGAGGCGAGTTTTACAGTAAGATAAGAATTTTTTGATTCCTTTTAAATTCCCCACGAATCCTATTGAACGTCCCAAGAGAAGAATCGTATCAAATGAATCCATTGTTAAATTATAAAAATCTGTACATTGAACATTTTTTACTCCCCTTTTTTTCATTATTTCACAAGCATGAGAGGATATATCAATTGCATAAACTTCAAGACCTAATTGTTGAAGTTCCAAACTATGTGGTCCAACTCCTGCTCCCATATCTAAAACTTTACCTTTACATAATCCTATGGCTTGTTTTTCTAAATTTGAAAAATCTTTTGGGCTTCGAAAGAAATATTCAATAGGAACATTTAATTCTAATCCATCATCTCGAATTAAAATGATCTCTGCGTTTTTTTTACCGTTATAAGAATCCTCGAGAGCTTCTCCAAAAGGTTCCATTCCTTTTTCTTTCATTATTATATATCTAGAAAGATGATTTTTTTAATCTTGCTGTATTTTTATTTTACTTTTTTCTATTCTAATTAAAAGATTTCCAGCAACTTTAATACTAGTAAGCTGTAACCATCCTAGTAACCACCACCATCTTGGTACGAATACTTCTCTTTTATATTTGCGAGAGGCTTTCAAGACTGTTTTTGCAACATCTTTAACATCTACAAATTTATACAAAAAGCCTTTTTTTTGATATTTATCAATCCATTCCTTCATTCCTGGAGTAGATTCCCAAAATTTCGTCTTTGCTGGAGCAGGACAGATAGTAATTACTTGAATATTATGGTTTTGCATCTTATACTCTAATCGAATAGAATTGGCTAAACCCACAATGGCGTATTTACTCATTGAGTAAGCAGCCATATTTGGAATTCCAGTTTTCCCAACAGAACTTGAAGAAAAGATTAGTTGTCCTTCTTTTCGATCTGGGTATTTTTTAATTGGAGCGGGGCGTCCTATATATGGAAGTGCTGCTTGGAGTACTAACCACATACCATCAACATTTATAGACATAATCTTTCGATATTCTTCAAAGGTACCCCCATTAGTTATTGAACAAGTGGTTCCTATACCTGCATTATTATACAAAATATCAATATATTGCTCTTTTTCTCCAATATGTTTAATAACACGTTCAATTTGTTCTCGATTTGTAACATCAAATTCATAGGTTTCAACATATTCTGTGCCCAAATCTTTTATTTCATCTTTTAAATTATTTAACGCCACATTAGGAAGATCTAGTAGGTACATTCTCATACCTAATGGAGCAAATCTGCGGCATACTTCACTTCCAATATCACCACTAGCTCCTGTAATCACAAATACTTTTCCTTTATACCATTTCTTTTTCATAAATATCACATTAAAGTTTAATAAAGATTAAAAATCATAAATTTTTAATTTTAGAGTTGGTAGTATTTTCCTTAAACTTTTTTCTGTTGTATGAAATGTAATTTTTTTATTTAAAGATAATGCAATAGCATAACAGTCATTATAGGATAAATCTGCGCGATGCTGACATTTTAATATACCGGCTTTAAAAATAAGTGATTGATTTAAATTCACAATTTTTATTGGATATGTTTTAAGAAATGTTGCAATCGTTGTTTCTGCGTTTACTTTTCCTTTCAATTTACATATGTGATAAAATGCCTCAACAATTATAGGGGAAAGAACATATGCTTCAATTTTTCCAGCCTTAATTGAGTTCATAAAATGTAAAATACTATTAGGGGGTTCTTTAGAATATAATTGTGTAATAATCCCCGTGTCTATACAAGCTTTTTTCTTCATTTATAATTCCCGTTCCAATTCTTCTTTGCGAGATTTGTCCATTTCTTTTTTCATTTCCTCAGTACTATAAGATTTTAAGCGTAAAGTTTCAGGATCTTTAATTGGTATGATTTTAAGAGTACCCTCGTCTTCAATTATTAAAACTTTATCCCCGTCTTTTAAATTATAGCTTTTCCTAAATGCAGCTGGAATGGTAATCATACCGCGGTTAGTAATTGTAACTTCTTTTTCATTAACAACTTTTTCTAATACCATTTTAATTCACTAATTAAAATTTAGAAATACTAAGTATTTATAATTTTTGCTTAGTTTTTTGTTAAATAATACTCCTTCTCACGAAAGAAAAAAATCGAAATAGCCATACAAATTCATTGAAGAAAAGTTAAAGTGATTAAATGTCATATTTTTTATAGAAAAAATGTTAGTTAAATATTTTTTACTGACATTGAATTATGTGGTTGATATGATGATGGAAATGAATGAAATGCTTTATTTTCGACAAAATTATTAAATAAAGATTATTGTTTAACCTAGTATATTATTCTCCCTTTTTTACCTTTCCTTGAAATGAGGAAAATTGATTAAATATGGCTTTTGCGTCCCCTTCAATTTTAGCAAAGATATTGACGGGGCTAGCAGCAACAGGCTTACCACCCGAACTTGCGGGTGTTGGTCCCCAAAAAACACAGAATCCTTGACCACTTATCCAATATCCTACATCTCCAACATCACATTCGGTTTGAGAGTTTTCATCAGGAGTGGAAACAGGACAATCACCATATAACTCTTCACCCCATCTCGATAAATTCACATCAAATGGAAGAGCATCCCAAATTGCTTGGCATGTTTTAGGATTTTTGTCTATTAACAATTTCGCTTTTACTTCTCCGATTTTTTCATTTTCAATTATTATAGATTTCATGATACGATATTAAAAATTAGGGTTTTAACAATATATAATACTCATTTATATTTAAACAGAATAAATAGAACAATACAAATAAAACTAAAAAACCAAAAATAATTTTGTACATCATTAATATTTATAAGCATAATAAAAAAGTAAAAGAGTTTTAGAATATGGACCAAAATAATGTTGAAAAATTACCATCAAATCCAATTGAAGCTCAAGGTTTATTGATTAAAGCTGTGTATAAAAAGTTTGGAGTAGAAGTATTGCCTATAATAAAAAATGTTTGTATGAAACAAGGAAAGTCATTGGGTTTAAAAGTAAAAAAAAAACATCCAAACAACAATTTGATTACTGTCGCTAAAGCATTTTCGAAAAGTTTTGATCAAAATTTCGTTAAAATAATTTCGATGTCGGATGAAAAATTCCAGATTAATGGTACTAAGTGTCCATTTGGTCTTGAAAATACCTCTAGAGAATTATGTGAAGCTGTTATGGCTATAGACCATGAATACTTTCGCGAAGCAGTTAGTGATAAGGTTAAACTCAAAATTCTTAAAACTATAGCAGCAGGAGACCCATATTGTGATACGGTTTACGAAATAAAGAGTTAATCATATTCTCCTTAATATAATAAATTATGATTTTAGAAAAAACTGTTAACCTTGTTAAACAGATTTACAAAATTCATAGAATTATCCCCCCTAAAATATCTAAAGTTGTAGTAGGGTTGGGCTACACCTGTGTAGAGGTTTCTGCTTACGCTTATGAACCTTTTCTAGGCTTAGCATCAACACTGCCAAATGTAATCTCCAATACAAATTGTAGTAAAATCAATTTTGCTGGTGAACTTACTAATTACTCAATAAGTGAGCTTTTAAGTTGGTCTTATGAAGTTCCTAGTCTCAAAAAAATCATAGGGATCGCAACCTTAAATGGTGTTTCTCAACATATACTAAAAATTATAAATCCTTATCAAAAATTTAAAGGTAATTTGGTAGATCTGCTTAATATCAATGAAAAAACTAATGTAACGTTTATAGGATTAATGAAACCTTTAATAAAAGAGATTGGTAAAGCATCAAAATTGATTACAATTGTAGAGGATACACTTTCAATTTCACCTGAATTTAAGCAATATAAATTCAAACATGATATTAACCAATTAGATGTTAATGAACTTAAAACTGATGTGTTATTTTGTACGGGAACTGCAATACTTAATAATACTCTTGAGTCAATCTTGGAGAAATTTAAAAAAAGGACTCAGAAAATAATTTTAATTGGACCAACTGCGAGTATGATTCCAGATATCATGTTTGATTATGGGGTGGATATAGTTAGTGGAATGGAAATCTTTGATTCTGAAGCCACAGTACAAGTTATACAAGAAGGAGGAGGCACTAAATTATTCAAAAAGTATGGAAAAAAATATAACTTAATTAAGGAATAAGTTGTTTTATTAATAGAAATTTTCTTCTATTGATTAAATAATATTAAATTATAAGTCAGGGAGGTTATTAGAATATGTCCGAACAAATTTATACCTTTAAAACAATAGTAATTGGCCCGGCGGCTGTAGGGAAGTCTAGTCTTATACGTAGATTTGTAGAAAATATGTTTTCTTTACATTACAAATTTACAATTGGGGTAGATTTCATGAGTAAAACTGTAGATTATGAAACAGGGAAATCTGCTAAACTTACATTATGGGATATTGGAGGACAAGAACGTTTTAAAGTACTACGTAGAAGTTTTTATGAAGGAACTAATGGAGCAATTGTTGTATTTGATCTTTCAAGAGCCCAAACATTTACAAAAATGAAAGAATGGCTTTCAGATGTACGTCAAGCTATTGAAAAAGATTTTCCAGTTGTAATAATTGGAAATAAATCTGATTTAATTCCAGAAATTGGGGTAGTTATTGATCGAAATGAGGTTCAGCAATACGCTGAGAAAGAAAAAACTATTTATATTGAAACATCTGCTAAAACTGGTGATAATGTAGAAAAAGCCTTTCTTGAACTTACTCAAAGAATGGTACAAAAATGCTCCTAATTAACAAGCAAGATTTATATTATTTTTTATTTAATTTTCTTATATTTTTTGTACTCTTTTCAACATTTCTTAATCTGATTTAATTTAGCTATTAAAAGTAACTTTTATTAGAAAGTTCGAGGATTTGGGAAAAAATCCAATTTGATTATCGAATAACATGAATATAAATTAGAAAATTTTTATTCATTGTTTATCCTAAATAACAATTTATACTTTAATGGCAGAATATTCTTTTAAGATATTAGTTATTGGCCCGGCAGCAGTGGGAAAATCCAGTCTAATTCGGCGATTTGTAGATAATAAATTCTCATTACAATATCAATTCACAATTGGTGTGGACTTTATGACTAAAAACGTTGAATATAAAGCAGATCAAACCGCTAGACTAACTATTTGGGATATAGGTGGACAAGATCGATTTAAAATGTTACGTCGAAATTTTTACGATGGAGCACATGGTGCTTTAGTAGTTTTTGATCTCTCAAGGGCTCCAACTTTTTCACAGATGAAAAAATGGATATCTAATATGTATCAAATAATGCAAAAAAAAATCCCTATTATAATATTAGGAAATAAAGCTGATTTAATAAGTGAAATTGGTGAAGTAATAGATCGAAATGAACCTCATCAGTATGCTGACAAAGGAAGTAGTTTTTATTTTGAAACCTCTGCCAAAACAGGTAATAATGTAGAAAAGGCTTTCATAGAAATCACTCAAAGAGTTATAAAAAAAAAAAATTAATTTTTGCTAATATAGAAGTGATTTTAAAACAATTAATCAAGGGAAAAGCATTCAACTTTTTTTGTCCTTTTAAATTCACCGTTTTGGAAAATTTTTAAATATCAAGCTGAGATTATTTATTAAAAGAAGTTTTGATCCATTATGTCACTTTATGTATTCAAAGTCATAATTATTGGACCTGGAGCTGTTGGAAAGACTTCACTTCTACGTAGGTTTGTTGAAAATAAATTCTCATTCCGATACAAGTTAACGATAGGGGCCGACTTCCTTTCAAAGGTCATTTCAGATCATCCCAAACCAGGTACAACAATAAAATTGCAGATCTGGGATATTGGAGGTCAGGATCGATATAAATTTTTAAGATCCAGCTTTTTTGATGGTGCAAATGGAGCCTTCATAGTATTCGATCTATCAAGATGGCATACTTTTGAAGAAATTGATGAATGGTT
>JABXKB010000258.1 GCA_013375485.1 Promethearchaeota archaeon
AGTTGTTGAGGTAGCAGAATCGGGAAAACATATCATATGTGAAAAACCAATGGCTACTACACTTGAAGAGTGTGATGATATGATAACAGCAACAAAAAAAGCGGGTGTTAAATTCATGATTGCCGAAAATCACCGTTTTCTTCCGGCCCACCAGTTTATGAAGGATATTATAGACCGCGGTTATATTGGTGAGGTTTTTCTTGGTCGAACCTATGAAGGAGCATATGTTAGCCCTGACGAATTTCTTAATCCTAATTCCTGGAATTTTACTTATGATAAGGGTGGTGGCGGGGTTGTCGCTGATCAGGGTGTTCATAAATTTACCTTATTGAATTGGCTTTTGGGGGATGTCAATTCTGCACAATGTTGGTTAGGAAAAGCTACAAATTCTCCTCCTAATAAAGGAGAAGATACCGCAATTATTCTACTAAGATATAAGAGCGGAGCTATGATAACAGTCGATCTATCTTCGGTTACTGTTCATCTTCCAACTAATAGGACAGAGTTACATGGAACTAAAGGTACAATTGTTGAAGATCATTCCTGGGATAATCCCATTCGAGTTCTCTCTTCACATCCAGAAGCAGAAGTTAAAGGAGAATTTTATACCCCCATAATTGAACACGGACCATTTCCAAGATACTATAAAATATCTATGGGATATGAAGATGCTTATTTCGTAGATTGTATCTTAGAAGATAAAGAGCCGGAATTTACACCAGAACAAGCAAAACAGGGTGTTGCTGTAGTACTTCTTTCATATCTTTCAGCTAAAAAAGGGACTATTACAACGATGGATGAATTAATGAAAATTTATAAAACAACCGGAACCAAAAGCATTTTAGAGGATTTAGAAAGCGTAACTCAAAAGAATTACGGAAAAATGAATTGGAAATAAAGGTCGACTAAATATATTTTTTTTATTATAATTTAATCTAAATTTAATTAACTTAAATATTAAAAGTAAGGAAAGAAATCTTTATTGAATTCTTGTAATATTAACAGTGTGAATTCCATCCTCTTTTATTTTTACTGACACAACTTGCCCATCTTCTTCCTTTTGAATTTCTCCTTCAGAAACTTCAATTTCATACCCATTGGGATACTGAATATTTGGGATATAAAGAGTTGTCGGCGCAATAATTGTAGAATCTCCCTCAAACTCAAAAAAGAATATACCCTCTTTAATCTTAAATTCCATTTTTAAGGGATTACCAGCGCAAAATATGAAACGAGGACGACAGAAACCCTTAATTGCTCTTCCACCACTATTAATATCCTCTGGATTAACTCTTTGATCTATACTATAAATTGATAAATCTTCTAAATTCCACAGATCCCCCCATTCGTTAGTATTATCCGGAGTATAATTCCATTGTAATGCATGTAATAAATTAGCATCTATTGCGTTATAATAATTATTTTGTAGTTTTATATGCGTTTTCCAGGCTTCATTCGGTTCAATTTTTAACTTCTCATAAGCTTCTTTATTATTGAGATCAAATGGTAATCCAAATTCCTCAATTAAGGTAGGGATACCACCAAAAAAAGTATTAGAGTAATCTTTAATATTTTCTAATTGTGAGATAAACATTTGTTGTACATTTTTCTTGCCAATAACTGGATTTCCTGTAATAAGATTATAATTAGCTTTAAGCATCGCTTTTTTCGTGCCAGTTGTAGCTACATCGTACCAGTGTGCGGCATGTACGCTATTAGGTGGTATTTCTAATTCAATTTTGTTTCCTTTCATCACACTTTCCATAGGTCCTGTAAGAAATATTATTGCTTTTGAAAATTTAGTTCGGATAGCTTCAGTATAGGCTTTTAGGAAAGGAGAAAAATAATCTCGGAAGAAATCAATTTTTTTTCCATTTTTATAAACAAAATATTCATTTTTCAAAACCTTTGGATTTCCGACCTCATCTAATCCCCATACACCCTCTTTTTTCCAGATGTCTTCAAATTCTTCTAACCAACATGATATTTTATCCTGATTTAACTCATCTTTTCTAGTTTCTTTAATACCAAATCTTTTAACTTCTTGATATCCAATAGTCCTAGTATATCCTGCTCCAGTAAGCATCGCATCTATTGGAGTAAAAACATGTCCTAGTACATCAGACTTTCCTTCCCATTCACTTCCATCAACATATTTACCAATCCATCCTTCGGGAGGTTCATTTAATATATCAAATCCTAATACATGTGTATTATCTTTTATTCTTAATGCTACTTGTTTCATAGCATCAAAGAAGTGATTCTGAAAGTAATCCTGAGCGTTTATTCCATTAATTCTACACGAAGGAGCAAAATCTTTTCCTCCAAAAAATAAAGTCCACATAGTTCCATTCGCAAATCTATAGGTATTCCCCATCCAATGCATTGGAGGATATTTTTTAAGGTCATTTGGGTTATATCTAAGTTGCATTACAAATGCTGCCTCAGAGCTTTCAAATTTTGTATAATCTAGCCCAACTTTTTCAAATGTCCATCCAGGTGATCCATCTCCCCCAGTCATTCTACTCCAAACATCTTGATGGGGATCTATAAATATGTAAAACCCATATTCTCTAGCTATCTTTAAAATTTCTTCAAGATAATCTAAGTATTCTTTATCATATTCTCCTGGACCACTATGTTCAATAGCCTCCCAAGTTACTAAAAATCTCAAACTATTAAAACCCCAATTTTTTAATCGTTTATAATGTTCATCTGCCTCTTTTAAAGGGAATGGTCGGCCAACAAAAGAAACATTTCTATGATCAGAAAAATCTGTTTTAATATGAGTTGCTCCATTAGGAGTAAAAGGAACTTTACTGCACCCTCCTAAATTTACTCCTCTAAGTAGTACTATTCGACCTTTTTCATCAACAAACTGCCCATTTTCAATTCTTAACATCATTATATTCAAAATAGTATTAATTCTTCCTAAGAGTTCTTATCAATGAATTAATCTCTTTCCATTAAAGTTTTATGAAATAAAAATCAAATTTTATTTAATTTTAAAAATTTTAATCCACACTTATTCAAAATTTAAATTAACAAAAATGAAAAAATGAAATTAAAAGGGAAAATTGCCGTAATAACAGGAGCTGGAGCAGGTATTGGCGAAGCAACAGCTCTTCTTTTTGCGAAAGAAGGTGCAAAAGTTTGTTGCAATTCATTATCGGAGTCAGCTATGAATGTCGTAAATAAAATTAAATCCTCTAGAGGAGAAGCAATATTTGTTAAAGCAGACGTTTCTGTAGAGGATGAGGCGAATCGTATAATTGAAAAAACTATTGAAACTTATGGCAAAATAGATATTTTGTTTAATAATGCTGGAATTGTACTTGGTGGAGCAATCGATACAATCTCTACAGAAGACTGGGATAGAACTATGGATATCAATGTACGTGGTATATACTTGGTAACGAAATATGCGATCCCCTATTTACGAAAAACCCAAGGTGTAATTATAAATAATTCTTCTTCAGTCGCATTTAAAGGTGTAAAAGATAGAGTTGCATACACAGCTTCTAAAGGAGCAGTTCTATCAATGACTAGAGCAATGGCTGCAGATTATCTTGAAGATAAAATTAGGGTAAATGCAATATGTCCAGGGACTACAAATACGCCGTCGTTGACAGAAAGGATTAAGAGTAAGGGAGGAAATTTTGAAGAAGTAAAGCAACAATATATCAGCCGCCAGAGATTAGGAAGGCTTGGAACGCCCAAAGAAATAGCAGAAGGTGTATTATTTCTTACTGTGAATGAATTCTGCACGGGTGTAAGTCTCTTAGTTGATGGAGGTATGACAATGTAATAATTAAACAGGTACAATTATTTTAAAAATCGAGAGTGATAAAAATGGTTAAACATATAGGGATTGTAGCTTGCAGTGCGGAAGGAGCTGCACTTTGTTATAAAACAATATGTATAGAAGCCCAAGAAAAGTTGTTTAAATATAGACACCCCGAAATAACGATGCATACACCACCTCTTTCTGATTATATGCAACACATATGGAATGGTAATTGGGAAGGAGTAGCTGAGCTAATGCTTAACTCTGCAAAAATTATAGCCAAAGCTGGAGCGGAATTTGCAATTTGTCCTGATAATACTATCCATCAAGCATATAATTTGATGATATCTAAGTCCCCTATCCCATGGTTACATATAGCAGAAGTTGTAGGAGAAGAGGCTAAACAAAACAAGTTTAAACATTTAGGAATACTTGGCACAAAATATCTTATGAATTCTCCAGTTTATCCTGATGCTCTTAAGAAATTTAGGATAACTTGTGAAATTCCAGAAGTTCCCGATCAAGATAAGATTGATAGAGTTATTTTTGAAGAATTAGTGAATAGTGTTTTTTCAGAGGAATCAAGAAAAGAACTTAATAAAATAATCCAAAAGTTAGGGAAAAAGGATTGTGATGCTGTTGTTCTTGGATGTACAGAGATACCTCTACTTATAGACCCTAATGATTGCCCCTTACCTACATTAGATTCTACTAGATTATTGGCAAGAGCAGCTATTAAAAAGGCTTTAGAATAACATTAAAAAGATAAAAAAAAAGTCATAAAATTTTATTGAGTAGTCCAACCACCATCAATTCTAAGATCAGCTCCAGTTATATAAGAGGATTCTTCAGTTGCTAGAAAGAGAATTCCTGAAGCAATTTCTTCCGATGTCGCCCAGCGCCCCATGATACCTTCTTGTTCAAACTCTTTTTTAACGTCTTCATATGAAATACCTCTATCTCTTGCTTGTTTAGCAACATCGGATTGTAGCATTGGTGTATCAGTAGCTCCGGGGCTTACACTATTTACACGTACATTATAAGGTGCTAAATCTAAAGCTAACGCTCTTGTATAACCTAAAACTCCTGCTTTTGTAGAGCAATAATTTGCATGAGCAACTTGACCAATATGGGCAGCTACAGAAGCTAAAGTTATAATTGAACCAGATTTTTGTTTTTTAAAATAAGGGACAGCATATTTGCACGTGTAATGAGTACCCTTTAGATTAACATCTATTAGAAGATCATAATCTTCCTCTGGAAAAGTCTCTACAGGTCCAACTCGCACTACACCTGCATTAACAATCAAAATATCGATTCTCCCATGTTTTTCAATAGTATAATCGATCATTTTCTTTACTTCTTCTGGATTTCTTACATCTACGTTCATTATTGATGTTCTATCTTTTCCATCTTCAATTAATTCAAGAGTTTCTTTAAGACCTTCTTCATCTATATCCGAAAGAACTTGTATAGCTCCTTCTTTTGCGAATAATACAGCAGTAGATCTACCAATTCCAGAAGCTGCTCCAGTTAATACTACAATCCTATCTTCTACTCTAATTTTGATACACCTCTATTTTACTAAAATTGTATTGATAAATTAATTTTACTAAGAAATTTTGATTAATGTGAAGAACAAACTTATTTATTTTTTTCTAACCTTCATTTTAAGTTCTAACAGTGCATCTTGAGGATATTTTGCTTTAGTCCAAGGAAGACTTGAAAAAAAATGGGTAAAAATACGCACAATTAGGGGTTGTTTGTTTTTATATAATTTCTTCTTATTAAAATACACACGACGATAAGGTTCAGCAAATTTCCATCCAGGGAGTTTTTTTCCAGCAAATCTTGTAAATGTTTGATAGGGTATCATAGTATATCTTAAAAGCCACTTTTGAGTTTTATGGCAATCAATCAATTTGTAAGTTAAAGTTTTGATATCCTTCTTTTTAAAACCAAAAAAGAAATTTGGATGTAATGAAGTGTAGAAATAAAGAATTGGTGTAAAATTGATTAAATTGTTATGGATAATGTAGAATAATGCCTTTCCAGTATTAATATGATCCATATGATAATACCATGAATGCATTGCCTCTGGCGCAAAAATAATCTCTGGTTTTTCCTTTTTTAAATATTCAACAATTCTATAAATAAATTCTGTATTGAAAGGTACAAAACCATCAATATATCCAAGAAAATCAATATTTTGAGGAGGAATTCCATGAATACTCTCAGCTTTATAAAGTTCTTTAGTTCTGATTTTTGCTAGTAGATTACCTTTAAATTTATCATATTGAGGTCCTGGAAGTCCAAATTCACCTTTAGTGATTGAAACAATCTTAATGGTATGGTTCTTTTTGGATTTTGTTGCAAGATAGTGCATTAAATGACCACATTTATGCTCTAAATCATCGGGATGAGCTTGAAAAAATATAATTTTCGCCATGATATAATTAGATAGTAATAAAACTCTATTTAATCTGCTCTATTTGAGCTGATCTTTTCCCTAATAAAAATGAACTACTAATAATTAGTATTATCCCAATAATTAAATAGTAACCAGAAAGTATGCTAGGCGGGATTAATAGAAATATCAGAAAATAAATTACTATAGGAGCTAGAAGTGTAGGAACTTGTTGAATAGGAACTAAGTTACTAGCTTGGCCTACTGTGAAAGATTTTTGAATCGTTAATACCCCTAGAAAATTAGATAAAATTAATAGTACAACTGAAATAATAAATAACGTTAATTCTCCTAAGTCATAAGTACCGCTAAAAATATTAGCCATAACGCCTAATAAAGGACTTATCCAGAAATTAGAAAGTACAAACATGAAACCTGATAGAATTGCTAATAAAATCCCTTTAAACCTCTTACTTTTTCTTTGTACCATATAACAAATAACAGAGAATAAAATTATAATGAGTGTAAATACAAAAATCCTGAGAATAAATGCTATTTCAATTAAGTTTATGCTAGTAATATCAATTGATAACTCACTAATTCCGAGAAGAAAAAATGCTATTATCATCAAAAAAATTCCAAAAATTTCTCCCTTATTTAGAGTTTCACCAACAATCTTTACAGACCCTATTGCTAAAAC
>JABXKB010000259.1 GCA_013375485.1 Promethearchaeota archaeon
AATTTTTTTGAGAGGTTTTCTTCCATCTCTTTCCTAAATTTTAGATGATACATTAGTCGTGCATGACCTAAAAAAGCCTTTACTGGATCTTTTTCGCGAATTTCAATTTCTTTTATAAGCGATTCTTTTAATACATGTAAGCCTGCTCCTTTGTGATTAGTCGCAATCAGAATTAGTTTATTTGCACGTTCTGGATATTTCAATACAAAATTTTGAATAATCCATCCACCCATTGATTGCCCCATTAAATTAACTTTATCTATTTTGAGAAAATCAATTAATCCTTTTAAATCTTCTACAAGTGTATCCATTGTGTAAGGTTCTTCTGGTCTATCAGATTTTCCACTACTACGAAGATCTACTGTAATAACTTTAAATTTCTCGGATAACGCACTAATTTGAGCAACCCACACTTCTTTTTTTGCATCATAACCATGTACTAATATTAAAGGATACCCCCCTCCATGAATCTCATAACAAATTTTGATATTATTTACTTCAGCGAAAGGCATAATATTAATTTTTATTCCTAATATCAATTATAATTTTTGCTTTTTTCAGAATAAAGCTAACCCTATTAAGATTACTAAGTCTAATATCAAAATATCATATTTTATATCGCAAAAATTGAGAGAATTGTATGAAAATCTTCCTCTATTTTTTCTTTTTAAGAATATTAAAAAGTAAGTTTTTTCTTGATATAATAAGTAAATTAAGTTAGAAATTTAGAATAGATAATTTTAAGGTTTTAAATTTGAAAACACTTTTAAAATCATATAACCTTTCTGATAACGCTATCAGAATTTATGTTGATGGATTAGGGAAATCTCCATATACATTTAGTGAAATTCAAAATACTATCCCAGGTCTCTCAGAAAAAGAAATAAAACAGATCCTAAATGAACTCGTTGAAAAAAGTTTGATTTTACTTGTCAATCCAAAATATTCAGAATCACTACCCCACTATATTACTGTACCACCATTCACAGCAATACTTAATAGTATAACTGAATCAAGTAAGATTTCTGAAGATATTGAAACTAAAGATTCAAAAAAGGATCTAACGTTAGAAAGATTTCAGGAAGCAATATACCAAGATATTGAAAGTATTACTGGAGATTTAATCGATGCAATTAGTACTCAGGATAGTTCCGTCCAAACAACAGAAATATTGACTGAAGTTGAAGATAATGTAAAAAAATTTGCCTACGTGATATTAAATGAAGTTATAGGATTAATTTCCCCCCTTAAAATGCAATCTGCGGTAGATGCTCGTGATTTTAACAAACTTATTAATTCAGTTAGGCAAAAAATTTCAGAATCAGAAGAAATTGTAACAAACATGTTTACCCAATTTAGAGATATCGTGAAAGAAATGGCTCCTCCTGACAAAAATTCTCAAATTGAGGCATTTAAAATATTTATAAGAAGGTTAGGAGAATCAATCGAAAAAAGAGTTACTGAAATCCCTATAGGGACTGGTTCTATCCCTTCAGATAAAACAGAATCTATAAAAAAATCATTAAATAATATTTTAAAAAGCTATATTAACGTAAATAAGGCTTCTATGGAAAAATTTTGGAATATTAATAATTATGAGAAAATTAAAGAAATTATCTCTATATTATTCGACAAATGTACTGATAATTTAACAATTATAGTTCCTAACATTAAAACTTTTATTCCCTTAGAGAAATTAGAGTTAGATTATTCTGAAGATCTCAGTTCAGAGAAAAAAGCTATTACAAAAAAGACTCCAACCAAAAAATCTGAGCATAAAGGACTATCAATTACTAAAAAGCAGAAAAAAGAAATCGAAGAAAAACTCGATCTTACTGCTAAAAAAGTGGCAGAATTAAAGGGATTTGAAATAAGTCATGATATTGCCGAGGTGCTATCATTAATTTCTGAAGTAAACCCCGAATCTGCCGCTATAGACAGTATACAGGGGTGGTTGAACAGACTCTTAGTTATCAGAAAACATCTAGATTCAAACACACAATATCTACTACTAGAAAATATTGAAATATGGAAAAAGGACTATTTCAAAGTGAAGAAAAAAGAAGAACCAGAAAAAGAATTACTTGATGAATTAAAAGAGAAAATCTCTGAAGAAAAACCTTTCTCTATCGGTCTACACCTACATTTAATATCATCGGAATCTCATGATAACAAACATGCCATGGCTTTTGCAAATAAAGCGAATACAGAATATTTACAGCTAAAAAACAATAATGTTATTGCTATTCTTGGGGATAATTCTTATTTAATTTTTGGAGTTTATCATCAAACAAGTTTTAAGCCCACATTTGAAATAAGTGGCTTTTTCACTACATATTCACCTATGCTCGACATATTTAAACCCTTAATTGAAGATATAAAGAACAAAGCAAAACACACTAAAGAAATTGAAATCAATAGAGGTTTTAATGAAATTATTGAAAATATTAATGATTATCCCGGAAGAAAAATCAGTAAGAGATTAAAAAGGTTAATAGATGTTGCTTTTGAAAAGGATGGAATCTCTCTTGATATTTTAGAACTAAAATTATTAGTGGGCAAATTAGAAAAATCATATCTGCCATTAGATGATGAAATGAAAGAATATATTATTAATGAACTCAATAAATTAAATAAAAAATTCTCTACTTTAGAATTGATTTATCCTCCTGAATTTAGACCTTCAATTTTAGAGGAAGAGACTGAAGGTGAATTGGAAGTAGAGATTACGTCTTCAGAGATTGAATCACTCGATCCAGATAAAGTTGATAACTTATTCGAATTATTGATTGATAAGATTGATGAACTTAAGGGAGTGGAAATAGGTGAACAAATTGATAAATTTATAGAAGTTATTTTAAAGTTACAAGGATATTCTGAAATAATTGAATGGAAACAGAGTTTAAGCACAGTTAATGAGCCTCTAGAAGAACCTTTTAAAGAAAAAATTAAAAATGACCTTTTAAGCTGGAAAAAAGGAATATTACAACAATCATTATCTTCTGGGGTATCAACAAAAGAAGAATCTGTTGAAACTTATGAACAATCTCAGCGCATTATATCAAAACAAGAAACAACTGCATCAATTTTTGAAGAAGAATATACTAGTCCTGGATTAGCCCAATCCCAATTTGAAGATGAAGAGAATTCTTCTACTACTGGTGATTCAGATAAAATTGATACTAAATTAGAAATGAAGGAATTTTTTAATAAGATTCAAGGAAACTTGGGTGAATTAAGTGGAACTGAAATTAGTAAGCTATTACAAAATATAGTTGATATTATTTTAGAAACTGAAGGATATTCTATGGCTCTTAAGGGAATCAAGGATTGGATTAGTAAACTTCGAATGATTAGAACCCCTCTTGAAACTGAAATTAAAGAAGACTTTGAATTAGAGTTCCTAAAAATGAAACAAAAATATTCTACCGATGATGACGAAACTAGTTTAGATTTTAGTCCCTCTTTTGAGAGGATTGAAGAATCTGTCGAAGAAGGGGGAAGTGGAAATGGAGAAACATTGATTGATAAATTTAATCATTTGATACAAAATGCTCCAAACCTTAATGGCAATGAATTAAGTGAAAATTTGCAAGATATCGCCGATATTGTCTTACAATCTCATGGGGCTGTAGCTGTAAATGTTATAAGACAATGGATAAGTAAACTAAGATCTATAAAGGAACCTTTAGAAGATGAAATTAAAGAGGAATTTCTAACTGAACTGGAAAATTGGAAAGAGAAATTAGCCTAAAAATTTTACCTTAATAAAAGGGGTTATGATAATTCTTCTGTTCTCTATTATATAAGGTTCTTAATTGGATTTCTTTACCAATTAAACCTTCAATTTGACATAAATATTCATATTCATCTTTTAAACAAAGAGTAATCGCAACTCCCTTTTTACTCATTCGTGAAGTACGTCCTATTCGATGAATATAATTATCAGGAAATTTAGGGATATCGTAATTAAAAACATGAGAGATATTATCTATATCAAGACCCCTTGCTGCTACATCAGTTGCTATAAGTAAATTAACTTGCTTTATCCTAAATTTATGAAGGATCTTTTCTCTCTGAAATTGTGATAAATTTCCTGAAATAATTCCTACTTTGAAATTAATACCCTTATATGATTTCAATCTTTTTTCTAACCAAGATGCTGTTTTCTTTGTATTTACAAATACTAACGCATGATTTGGTTTTTCAAGCTTTAAAATTCTAACAAAATTTTTAAATTTTTCCTCATACCTTTCAACTAAATAATAGACCTGAGTTGTATTTCCAACAGTTAAATTATCCCGACTTAAATTTAAAAATTCAAATTTATTTTTTGAATATTTTTGGACTAATTTCCTCATATCAGAATCTAAAGTCGCTGAAAAAAGCATAAACTGATATGATGATTTAATTTGATTTAGAATATACTTTACATCAGGAGCAAACCCCATATCGAACATACGATCGGCTTCATCGCAGATCACGAATCGGACATTCTGGAGCCTCAGTTCTCTTCTTTTGTAAAGATCAATGATTCTACCTGGGGTTCCAACAATTATATTGACACCATTCTTTAATTTCTGAATTTGATCGTTTATAGAGACCCCACCATAAATAGTCATCGATCTAACTCTAGGATTCCTTAAATCTTTGATAACACTATTAATTTGCTTTGCAAGTTCTCTCGTTGGAACTAAAATTAACGCTTCATTATTAATGTACTCTAACTGCTCAACAATCGGAAGAATAAAGGCGAGTGTTTTACCACTTCCCGTTCGAGCCTGTGCCATTATATGATTGCCGTCTAAAACAAGTGGGATTGCTTTTTTCTGTACAGCTGTAGGTTTTAAAATATTTAATTTTTTTAAAGCACTATTATTTTTTTCACTGATACCTAATTCTATAAAACTCAATTTTGTCTTTCACTATTACTTTAAATTTTTCACACATTATCAAATTAGATAAATTAATAAAGAAAGATAAAGTTTCGCAAAAAAATAATATGATATTATTCAAAAAAAACTTTTTCAGTTATATTTTCTATTTTCAATAATTTTTGATGTAAAAACATCTTGACTTTCTCTGAGCTTATCCTAGGATTATTCATAACTAAATCATAGACTAATAACTCGCATTTCTTACCAGTTTTTGCTAATCGTTTATGTAAAGGATTATTTTTATTATATAGAGGTATGGGAAACATAAATGGTCTTTTATGAATATGTCTTGAACTTTTTATTAATTTAATATTTTTTGATAAATTAGGGTCATTTAAAATTGCTGATAAGTAATAAGCTTCATTTTCTGAATCGGTGGAATAATAGTAATTTTCAGATCCAACGATTACTGTCTGATAATCATTATCTATGACAGCTGCTTTCAAGTTGGAGCCACTTGCGTTATAAACGACAATGTATGACTTGTTGTTAACCTGTTTTTTTAGTTTATTCCAATAATTTATATTCTCAAATAATGTGTTAATTGTACTTGTTTCCTTTTTATTTTTTTGATAAATATTATTCATTTCTTTATAAAAACTCAGAGCTTTAGGGTAATTCTGTAAAAAATCAAGATCAAAATCAAATTGTTCATTTATAGGAAGGAATATATTTCTTTTACGTTTAATGAAAAAAGGAATAAGATCTATGTTCAAGAAAGTCTTAAATTTAAAAATTTGTTCAATTTCTTTTTCTTTAAATTGAAAAATCCATTTTTTTTTAGCTCGTGATAAAACATCTGAATCAGTTGAAATTATGAAGTAGTCCTCTCTCTTTTCTTTTTTCTTAAAAAAAATCAATGTTCTTGGAACGATTGTAGCGCCTTGAAAAAATTTGTCTTTATAAGGGCTTTTTTCCAATGTATTCAAAAATTCCAATTGTTGTTTAGGTAATATTAATTTAGTACCATCATTTTCGATTTTCAAACTGGAATAAAGTGTTTCTTCTTTTAATTGTAGTTTATCATCAAATAGTTTAGTCTTTATTGGATATCTTTCTTGAATCGAAATATCATTGTTTTTTCCCACATACTCCGCTTTCAAACAAATATGATTTACATTAAAGAAATAATTGTTTGGAAAGTCCCAAATTTCTAAATTTCTACTAAAAATAGAAAAGGCTCTAAATTTTTGGCAATGGTCTCCGTTTAAAACACTTTTTGGCATTACAAAAAACACTTGACCATTTTGTTTTAAAAAATTTAAAGGAATAGCATAAAAAAAAATCGCAGCTAATTCTATATGGGTAATATATTGACTTGCCGGTTTGATTCCTAAAATTTGTGATAACTCACGAATTTTATATTGGTAATCTTTCATATGTAAATCCTTATAGGTTAACCAAGGTGGATTTCCAATCACTATATCAAAGGAATTGTATAAACTTTTAATATTCATTTTTGTTTCTTTCTCATGAATGTCAGGAAATAGAGAATCAATCAAGAAAATGTTAATTTCGGGTATCTCATGATTTTTAATATCAAAATGTTCTAAGATCAGTAAAAATATATTCGTTTTTGTTGCTATAATAGCCAATGGATTAATATCAAAACCATAAATATTTGAAATTGCTTTAGATTTTAATTGTAATAATTCTGAAGAATCGAGAATTTTAATTACTAAATTAATTAGAAAATTACCTGAACCACATGAAGGATCTAAGGTTTTAAATCCTACCATGTAGATATCTTCAACCATCTTCTGAACTAGGTTTGAGGGCGTATAAAATTCCCCAATTTTATGCCGAAGATCAGGAAGAAATATTTCTTGATATAGATTGCTGAATAATTGTTCCTTAGTATATTTTGCATCTTGAATTTCATTGTTAATTTTGTTAAATAATTCTTTGTTAAATTTAATCCAAGGAAAGTACTCAAATTCAAATATTCGTAA
>JABXKB010000260.1 GCA_013375485.1 Promethearchaeota archaeon
TGGATCTTTAGCTTTTTCTTCAAAATCTTCGAAATCAATAGAGTATCTCTTATTCTCGTACAATAGTTGGTTTGGTAATACTTGGCGTCCATTGTTTTCTATTGCTGTAAAGAAGGGATGATATACTGGCGGTTGGATAATTACTTTTTCTCCGATGTTTACAAAGGTTTGTATTAACATATAAATAGCGGGAACAATACCAGGACTGAATACAATCCAATCTTTATCTACTTCCCAATTATGTCTTCGTTTCATCCAATTTGTCACTGCATTTAAATAAGCGGGGATTTTATGCCAACTGTATCCATAAATTTCTTCAGCAGTTCTCTTTTTCAAAGCTTCAATAACCGGTTGAGGGCATTGGAAATCCATATCAGCAACCCAAAGAGGTAAAACATTGTCAGATTCAAAACGATCTTTTAGGAAGTGCTTATTCCACTTAATTGAATTAGTTCTAGTACGGTCAAATACTCTATCAAAATCATATTTCATGGTGAATCTAAGCATGTAAATTAAAAGTCTTTTTTAAATGTTTATTAGAAAGAGAATTATGATGAATGAATAAAAATATAAAGTATATATTGTGCCAAGGGGGAGATTTGAACTCCCGATACCCAGATCTTCAGTCTGGTGCGTTCCCGGGCTACGCCACCTTGGCACCGATGAGAATTTTAATTTTGTTCAAATTTTTTACTTTAACAATATCAAAATTCGTAATTTAAAAAGGTAAAAATATCATATAAATTTTTTTCATGAGGATATTTTATTTACATAAAATTTCTCGGCATATTTATTTAATACATCAATAAATCGAGTAAAAAAATTAAAGAAAAAACAATTTAAGGCAAATTTCTCTTATAATTAAATAACAAATATTATCCCTAAAATTTAATAATCTGTTATTGTAAGAAATTGAAGTTTTTTCATTTGAATCTTTTACTTTTTTAATATTTGCTTTAATTTTTCTTTAAATAATTTTTCGGTAGCATATCTAAGAATTAGACGCAAAAATCTTTCTTTATTACTTATTAAATAATTGAAATTGGAATTAGGTTTATATTTTAGAATTTAATAATTTTTATATAGAAATTATATATGAATCAAAAAATATTAAAAGTAAAATTTGGAGATGTAATTGAAGTTTCTTTAGACTCAAATCCGAGTACAGGTTATCGCTGGGATGCAGATTTTGACACTGATTTTTTAAAGCTTAAAGAAAAATACTATATACCACTAAGTTCAAAACTGGGAGGAGGGGGCAAAGAACAATTCAGTTTCTTATCTCTTAAGCACGGGAAGACTACAATTACTATGCAATACAAAAGATCTTGGGAAAAAAAAGTAATTAAAAAAGAAAAATTTGTAATAGAAATTATATAACTTCATTAGTTTGTTTTCTTCTACGCAAGAAAACTACTGCCACTGCCGCTACTGCTATTCCCCTAATAATTGATGTAGTTACTATAATGATTATGGCGAGAAGACCCTCTTCAGCTCGTTTTCTAACTTCTTAATCCAAAGTATCAGGATCTACGGCGAGTTACGTTTCAAAATATTTATCTTCATATCCAGAAGCAGATATTAGATATTCTATCTTCAAATAAAACCTGTATTATGACTAAATCTCTTATTTTTTTAGTATTTGTACCCGCTTTTCTTTTGAAAGTTTTTCACTTGCGAATCTAAGAATCAACCGGGAAAGTCTCATTTTATTTTTAATTAAGTAATTGAAAATTGAATCCGGATTATAGTTTGAACAGGTTTTGAGAAGCCAACCAATTCCTTTTTGAATATAATCTTCTGGATATTTTAACATTTTTTCAACAAAATCAAACACATAATCCGCATTGAATTCTTTTTTCACCATTACGATCTTAAGTAAAATTACCAGAGATGCTCGTCTAACCCATAGATTTTCAGAATTAGACCATTTCTCAATAGTGTTTTTAGCTAGTTTTTGATTGTTTTTTTTTCCGAGAAATGGACCAATAACTCTAATACAACTACTATCGCAGAAAGCCCAAGTATCACAGTGTTTCGAAAACTGATCTTCAAACATATCTAAAGTAGCTTGATTGAAATTGCTTTTAAAATGATTAAGAAAAAAGATGCCAGCAAATTTCTCTTCATGAATATTTGAACTAACTAAATTTTTAAAAATAGCTAAAGCATCTTCATAACTACATTTATATTTATTATAAATTTGCTTTACAATTTTTTCTATTTCAGAGATTTTATGACCATATCCTATAAACTTAGGATTATCTGAGTTTAATATCTTATCCCTTCTTTCGATTTGTCTCTTAGTTAAAGAAGGTGTTGTGCGTTCTAGTATTTGTTGTATATCATGTGTAATATTCTGGGAAATCGTCATAAAAATTTATCTAAAGCTGTTTTTTTATCTATTTTTCCTAAATATGGTTCAATAATTTCAATTTCATTTTTATAAAAACCATCTAATTGGTAAATTTTACCATTTCTATATATATTAAGTATTGATTCTTTCAGGTTATTCAACTTAAGCCCTGCCCATTTCATAGTATTATTTGATATCCCTGTTTTTATGACATCTAAGAATTCTTTATTCAACAGTATTTCAGAAATTTTATAATTCCATTTTCTATAATCTTTAGGAATCCATCTTTTAACACGAATAGGCAAATTATATTTTTGAGATAAATCAAATAATTTTAAATGCATCTCTTGGAGATATTCTCCAGGGGGATACATTTGACCTTTATATAGATTTAAAAGTGGCTTTACAACATATTGATATCTACTATTTTTCAACTTCTTAATAAAATAAGTTGCTTGTTCGTCTCTCAGGGTTAACCCTTGACCATATAATATAAAATCTGCTCCCGCTTGTTTTGTCTTTTTGAATACATCTTCTAAATTTTTATCATCATCTTCTAAAAATGGAATGATCGGGATAAAATAGGTCCCAACTTGGATTTGAGGTACATCTTTCTTAATTCTTTTTAATGCTTCAAGTCGCTTCGAAGGTCGAGAAGAATATGGCTCTAAAAATTTCGCTAATTCTTCATTTGTAGTTGATATAGAGAATCCTACAGTGCACCAAGTATCAGTAGCGATTTTTTCGAGAATATCAATATCTCGAGTGATTAAATCAGATTTAGTTGCTATATTAATAGGGAATTTATGTTTTGCAATAACTTCTAAAACTTTTCTAGTATGTTCAATCTTCTTTTCTATAGGTTGATAAGCATCATTTACTCCACCGGGGGCAATAACATCAGGTAATAATGTTCGAGCTCTCTTAAGTCTTTGATCTAATTTCTTATCAAAATTAGTTTTTATAATAACCTCATTTTCAAAGTCTTCTACATAATACCTCTGACTTCGGGCATCACAATATATACAAGCATGTGCACATCCAGAATATGTATTTAATGTATAGCGCGCCCAAAACCATGAATCTGGATATTTTATTTTATTTAAAACGGACTTAAACTCTTTATATGTGTACTTATCCATCATTATGATTATTATATCAGTATAGGTCTATAATATAATAATAAATTTAAGATTAATGTGAGAAAAGAATATTTAATTAAAAAGAAGTGAAAAAACGCCTTAATAATACAAATTAAGAAGTGATCTAATATGGAAATGGAATGTAATTTGCGGCGTTTTTTCAACAATAAAATACAAATTTGTACATTTAACTTTTTGCTTTTTAAATTATTAATAAAAAATTAGATTTTTTCAAGACTAACAAAACTTCGTGAAACCATCCTTTCACGATCTTTTTCATTAATATTTAAAGATAAAATAAAGTTTTAAAATATGCGCCCGCCGGGAATTGAACCCGGGTCCCAGAATTGGAAGTCCTGGATGATAGCCACTACACAACGAGCGCATGTTGTTCATTTGATTAAAATTAGTATTAAATAAAGGGTTTAATTTCTTTTAACTTTTCGGTTTTTAGTTATTTTAGACTATGTTATGATAAAGTTCATAGAAATTAATAATCTTACTAATAACAACCCATGCATCTAATGAAAATTTTGATATAGAACAAACATTTTTTGACAACTTTAATACTTCTTCTGAAAAGTTACTCTTCTGAAAACCACCAATTATACATACTTTGTTCTTGGAGAGATCATTTATTAAAAGATCTTTATAATCCTTAATTAATTCACCTTTACTTGAAAATAGGTAAACATCTGGATTTTTAAGCTCATTAATTAATGTATATAAGTTTCCTTCAAATCGGGAAATTAATGGGGTTCCATTAACAGTTATACCATTATCAATTAGGAGTTTTGCCATTAACCCTTTAAATCGATTATAATTTCGTGCGATTCTAATTTCTGAATTAAATTCAAAAATTTTATTATTTATAGTATGTATGAATAGTTTTAAATTACCAGCTTTATTCAATGGAGATCCTAAAGCATTAAGCAAACATAAATGAGTAATGTCTGGGCGACCTCTTTTTTCTGAATTAGCTAATTTTTTCATTGCAGTATGATATAGAGCATTATCTAAAAGTTGTGAAGAATAAATTTGTGATGAGAAGTTTTTCCTAACAGTAGAATGGTATCTTAATTCTTTTGGTATTAATTCTATTCCACAATCTACTAAGATAATGATCAAGGGCATTATTATGCTCATTTTTCCTTAATTTTAGATTTAATATAATATCGGGTAGTTTTATTGCATTCAAAGCAAGTTATAGAAACGTGTGAGCCTTTTCCTTTTTGTGAGTGCATTCTAACTCTATAATTCATTCCAGGATATAAGAACATTTTACATTTATGACAAATACGCTTTTTCCACTTAAAAGGTATTTTTATCTTAGCTCTTTGAGCATAACGTCTTGCTAAAAAAGTATAACGATTTGCTAGAGTTTTATCATTAGGAAAAACTTCATGAGCTCTTTGAAATAAATAAAACATCCTGGTTTTTGCAATCTTTTTTACAATGTATTTAAAATTTTTATTCCTTTTAGGCATTTAAATTATCTTTACAGCATATTTAGTTAGATTAATTAAAGTCATATAAGGAAAGAATAAACATTTTACCTCTTACATCTATTAAATAAGAGTTGGATAACTGTGAAATTTTATAAGCTAATGTTTTTATATTTGATTTTGTAGCAACAGACTTTAATGCCTTGATCTTTATGACTTTATATCTTTTCAATAATTTATTCACGTGGTTGATAAATTCATTTGTAATCCCATTTTTTCCTAAAATACAATTTGGTTGCGATAATAATGCGTTCTTAAATTGTTTTTGATAATCCATCGTCCCAGAACTCAAAAAATACAAAAAATTTTTAATTTATTCTGACTTTTTAAACGTATTATATTTAATAAAGAAATATAGAATTAAAGATCATGTCTATATATGTCATTCAACCGGAAAAAATTGTTGAAGCAGTAGCAGAAAAATTAAGAGAGTACCCAGAAATTTTGCCTCCTGAAGGGTCAGAATTTTGGAAGACTGCATTTTTTAAAGAATTAGCACCACTGGATTCAGAGAAATTCTGGTATATCAGATGTGCTTCACTTCTTAGAAAGGTGAAGAAATATGGACCTATAGGTGTAAATAAACTTAGAAAGTTTTATGGGGGAAGAAATAGAAAAGGATCTGGTCGAAGTCACTCTGCAAAAGGAAGTGGGAAAATTATAAGAGTAGCTTTACAACAATTAGAAAATGCAAAATTACTCAAGAAAATTGAAAAAGAAGGAAGAATAGTCTCTACTGAAGGCACAAGTTTATTAGAAAGAACGGCATATACTATTTTAAGACATTAAACCTAAAAAATGAAATCTTTAGGGATTTACCGTGAACAACGAGGAAGAATTAGATAATATTAGAAAAAGAAAATTGCAGGAATTACAACAACAAGCTGCCCAACAACAAATCTCAGAAGCTCAACAAAAAAAATTTGAAACAAAAAAATACCAAATAATGAGAAAAATATTAAGCCAAGAAGGAAGACAAAGATTAGAGAATATTCGAATAGTAAGACCAGAATTTGCAGAACAAATAGAATTACAGTTGATTCAATTGTTTCAATCAGGACAGCTAAGAGGAGCAATACCTCTACCAGATAAAGCATTTAAAAAGCTTTTAGAACAAATATCTTCAATGGGAAGAAAAAAAGAATTTAATATTAAAAAATAATTATTATTAGAAAAATTATAAAGAGAATAAGATTCATGGCAAGAAATAAAAATTTGCCTTCTAAATTAAGAAGAGCAAAAAAGTATAAACAGAGTCAATCAATTCCAAGTTGGGTTATAATAAAAACAAATCGTAGAGTTAGAAGTAGCCCTTATTCGAGAAGATCATGGAGGAATACTAGATTAAAACGAGATTAAAAATTATTAGCACTAAATTGAAGGATAATGACAAAAAAGGAAAAAGAAATTAAACTAGAGGATTTAGAAGAAGAATTGGTGGATTCTGAAGAATCAGAAGAAATTGAAGAAATCGAAGAATTTAGCTTAGATGAAATCTCAGAAGAAGAAGAAATAAGTGAGATTTTTGAAGAAGAGGTTTTAGAAAGAGAAGAAGTAGAGGAACTAGAAGCTCCTAAAGAAGAAATTATTGATGAAAGGATATATATTGTCCCTCTTGCAAAAGCACGAAAAGGACCTAGAAACAAACGAGCTAAAAAGGCAATTAGATATTTAAAAGAATATATGACACGCCACTTCAAACCAGAATCTTTAGTAATTACTCAAGAAGTTAATGAACGCATTTGGTCAAGAGGAATACAAAAACCACCACGAAAATTAAAAGTAAGAGCAACTAAAAATATTGATGGGTTAGTGGTTGTTTATTTAAGTTAAGGTTTACCAATTCTTATATAATTTCAAAATTAAAATACTCTT
>JABXKB010000455.1 GCA_013375485.1 Promethearchaeota archaeon
CTTTCACGATACACTAGGAAAATACCATTGCTTTCCTGTTAGTATATTCTCTCTGAATTTTGCTATACCACTTTTTTCTAAAAAAAGTAGTGATCTTAACGCACGATCTTGTGACCAGTTCAAACTACTACAAACATCCTCTAAGGTAAGAACTCCCTTCTCTTTAGCTAAATTGACGACTTTCGTTTCATCCCCCGTATACTGAATCGGAAAAAACCGTACTATAGTAGCTCCTGCTTCTAATTCTGTAATATCTTCAATTACTCTTGTTTTTTTAAGTAGTTTCATTGCCTTCTCAACATCCCTAATTTCTACATTTCCTTTCAAAATTCCAGTATGCACTAATTCAAATACTTCTGATAATGGGATAATTCCTCCAGTTTCTTCTTTACTCATTAGTACTCTTTGATATGCTAACATTCCTAATTTCTGATAATCAATTTTTGAGAATTTTCTCAATACATCATGCTCTGTTATTTGTTCAGTAACAATCTTTGAAGATGGGATATTATACTTTTTTTGTAATTCTTTTACTTCTTCTCTTAATTCTGGTGTTAGAGCCAATAAAACGCCATGTTGTTTAGCTAATTCTCTAAGTTTATCTTTAGTAAACTTTTCAACAGAAGCTTTAGCTTGCATATCTTTCATTTTCAACTCTGTCGCCTTTTTTTTCATAGCTTCTTTTAAATCAATCTCATCTTCTATCTTACGAATTCCCATTTTTAGATAACACTATTTTTTAAAACCTTTATAGATTAATAATAATAAAACTTCTTATTTCTTTTTATTTTAATCAAAAATGAGTAATAAAGTGAATTTTCGACAAATCAATGAAATTGAAAAAGAGATTATAATTTCTTCACTTTCTAATACCTCACCAAAATCTTTACGAATTTTTGAAGATCTGAAGACTAACTTATATATTTCCATAGGGGGGCTAATATCTATAAATAAATATCCCGAGATTTATTTAGTTTCTAAAAATCAATATAATTTATTAAATTCTTTAATAACTAATAAAATTATTTCAGCTGGGTTATATTTTGGATTTATTAAGAAAGGAAATTTCTTTCTAAGTTTAGAAGGATTAGAATTTTTATTTAAAAGCAATTTATTTTCTGATCTGAAAAGAATAAATGTGGATGATAAAGTAGAAAAATCAATTCTATATGGGAATAATATACTGAAAAATATGATTTTAAAGTCTCCTGTAAATATAAAACAAAAAGATATATTAGTTATATTAAATAAATTTGATGAAGTTATCGCAATAGCACAATCGAAACAGGATCACCAAAATATTCAACAACTCAAACCGAACGAAATTATTGCTATTAATTTAAATGATAAAGGCTATTATTTAAGAAAAAATCAATGAATAGATAACTATCCTATTAGAAAAAGAAAGATAGAACGGAAAATTGAGTCATTAAATTACTCTAGTAAAATAATTTAACATTGAATTCCGCTAAAATCTCCCTAATCAATAGAATTTACATTTTTTGTGTATATAAATCTATTAGGACCAAATTTTTACAAAGAATAGAATAGGTTTAGGATAATAAAAACAAGTAATTTAGAGGGATTTATTTAAAATATTAATTGATTATAATCGTTTAAAAAAAAAAA